>NZ_JADPLO010000041.1:0-59804 GCF_015667765.1 Bacteroides sp. 1001302B_160321_D4
TTCCTTTTTAGGCTAGCAAAGGTATATGCATGAAGGGAATTGACTAAACTTAATCCCCCAAGAATTACAACTGAGCCAAACAGTGTTGCAAAAAATGTCAATAAAACTCCTATGTATTTCTGATAGATAGCACTACTTTATAAACCACTGGTATCCAACCGGTTACAATTCTATAATTTCCTTTAAAACCAACGGCCCGTTTCTCACCGAGAAACAACCTTTTCGACACCGAGAAACGAAGTGTTTCTCACCGAGAAACGAATCGACTGATAAAGTCCTAAACTTAAATTAAGGAAATTGTTCGTCTCTTTTATTTTTGACACTTCTATCGTAGGAATGTATATGTTGAAATATATTTCAATGATAATCTTATCGTGTCTAAAATATAATGATATGGAATAAATTTATAACCGTACCGTTTGGAATCAATTACCACTAATGATTTTATTAGTTATTTTTAAGCGAACGTTTACCTATTAATAGTTATTTCATTGCCTAAGGAGTTTTCGTTTGACAATTGTTAAGCGATAGTTCAACATCTGTCAAGCGTTCGTTCAACAGTTGTCAAACGATAATTCGTTAGGCAATTGAAAAAATAATATAAGCAAGAGAAAGAGATAAAAGCTGCATATTGACGAGTTATTGTCAGCGACAGTATTTTTGGTTATTTCCGTACCGAAACAAGCTAAATGCTAATTTAGAGTTCACCACGGATTACACAGATTCACACAGATTATTTTCATTTTCGTTGAATACCTATAATGAATTAGGGTACTGATATACATATTTATTCCACCATTGCCAACGTCAATATACTAATCCGTATATCCTCCACATCTACCAGACAGGAAGCACATGCCAGAGTAGTAGAACCAGTAGTCAACACATCGTCAACTATCAGTATGTGTTTCCCTGCAAGTGTTTCGGGATGCTGAAGTTCAAAGATACCTTCCACATTATCCCGACGTTCAAACACAGATTTACGCGTTTGCGTTTCCGTATTTTTCTTACGTAATATTGATTCTGTATCGATGGGGATTCCTGTTACAGCAGCAATACCACGAGCAATCCACTCACTCTGATTATAACCACGGATTTGCTGTTTTTTCTTATGAAGCGGTATGGGGATTATCACATCAATTCCCTGAAAAAAATTGGAAGACAAAAGTTCGGCAGCCATATACCGCCCCATAATTGCACCTATTTCCTTTTGTCCACCATATTTCAACCGATGAAGAATCAACCGAAAGTCGCTTCCTTTCTCATAAAAGAAAAAAGAAGTAGCCCGTTCCAAAGGGATTTGTCCCCAGAAGAGCCGCTCTACCGGATTATCTTTTCGAAGATGATAATTAGTACGGGGTAGATTGATATTACATTCTGTACAGATACATTCTTCACCCTTTGCTAACGGCCGGCCACAAACAACGCAGCAACGGGGAAATAGCAAAGATAAGAAAGAACTAAGCCAGTCTTTGATAAGAAGTGTGTGTTTCATAATAATAGAGATTTAAAGTTGCAATAGCACCTACATATTGCAATTACATATTCAATGGAGGGACTTCTGCCAGAAGTTTCTGAAAGAAAGGATGAAGATTTCCATTCGTTGCAAGAATATGATGTCCTTCTATGAAATGATCTTCACCATAAAAGTTAGTCACCTTTCCTCCCGCCTCCTGAACAATCAGTGCCGCTGCAGAATAATCCCATTTTCCGAGAAATGCTTCCATCCATGCATCAAAACGCCCAATAGCTACATAACAGATTGCGGCAGCAGCCGAGCCATTCATGCGAATGCCTCCCACTACTCCATAAAGCTGATCGATGAGATGAAGAGCGGTCTGTTTATATTGCAGATGATTATAAGGCAATTCTGTAATGACGAATGCATCTTTGATGTTTTCAACGTTCGACACATGAATTTCTTCGCCATTCATAAACGCTTTTCCGCCTTTCCAAGCATAAAAACATTCATCCCGGCAAACCTCATAAACGACGCCTAAAAGAAGTTCGGTACAGCTACGTAAAGCGATGGACACACAATAAGGAGCCTCATCATGAATATAATTCGTAGTTCCATCCAACGGATCAATCACCCAGCAGTATGGTTCATCCTGATAAATAGCAGAGCCTTCTTCTGTTATGAATCCCGCTTCAGGCAGTAAAGCAGTTAGGGCTTTCACCACACACTTCAGATTCTTTATCTACATAAGACACATAATCGTGTGCATGTTTTTCCACCACACGCTCACGACGAAAGTTCTTTCGTTCTTCTTTCAAAAAATGTCCAACTTCCGTAGCAATCCGGCATACATCAGCTGTAAGTTGTTTTAAATCCAACATTTATTATTCAAATTAAAAAGTGCTTCGAAGTTATAGCTTTTCCGGCAAAAAGCATAAAGGAAAATAATATTTTCGTGTTTGATACGCAAATTAATGAGATAACATCAAAACTATTATAACCAATATTTTAAAAAAACATCTAAAAACAAGGCCGACTCATTTTCTTTTATGAGCCGACCTTTCTTTACTTTTACATCAAAATATAAATGTATTGTTCTTTATTCCTTAATTTATAACAACATTACTTCTGAACCACAATTTTCAACTTACAGGTACGTCCATAGAGTAATGCCACACCATCATAAGTGAGTCCGGTTATGCCAGCTCCCGAATAGGCTGGCCCCTGGCTTCCTACCACTCCTGTAGGAGTAGCTATTTTACATCCTCCGGCAACTAATGCATCCATATCGTTTGCGGCTTCAATAACATGAATGACACCGTATTTGCCCGCCGCAGTAACAAAGGCAATATAAGAACCGTCTTTTATCTGCAAACTACAAGGATCATTCGGATATCCATCAGACGCATTGACTCTTTGCATTAACATATCGGCACCTCCTTTAGCTATACTTTCCAATACATTCAACGCCTCAAAAGTCTTGACGTCCGAAGCCGCGTTCGCCATCATCACATCAATACCAAGATCAGTAACCTTATCATCAGGTATAAGAGTAAACAACGTTTTGTTGGTAGCAACACCTGCCGGTTTGATCCAGTCATTCACATCATAAGCTCTCCCTATCGGCCCTCCATTAATTCTTGACGCACTGACAAAGGAGAAACCTCTGTTTTTAACGGCAACAAAGCTTGGATTTCTCCATATATTGATGAAAGCAAAGTCTACGCCATTTGCCTTTGAACCATATCCTTTAATTTCCTTCAAGCTTAATACATGTTTCTGCACACCCCGTATCATTATTCCCTCTATGGAGAAAATATAAGGTTGATCCGGTTCTGTCGAATGTTCCCATTCGGGTGCCATTTCGATATCGTTGAAAACAAGCGCAACATTATTGTCAACACCCTCAAGACCTTCGATATTGATAATCTTTTCCTCTTTCAACCCCTCTATATCTTCTACCACAATCTTGATTCCATTGGTCTCTTTATTGTCTACGACAGTTTTCAGGATAAATTCCATTTCCAACGGATTGCCTGATACCGGAATAGTCGTATATTCCTTCAGGTCACCCAGTACTTTATTACACAATGTATGTTTTATAGACTTAATGCCCACAGCAGAACGAATCACTACAGACAAAGAAACCTCTTCATCGGGTACTAAAACAGGGAAATCTGATGGTTCAGTGAATATCTGGGATGGAAGTTTAGTTATCTTTTTAATAGGTATTACCTTTTGTGCCGTTTTTGTCAAAACATCCGTTGATGTTACCAGTATTCCGGCTGCTTCACGCGTGTTGACCTTGACATTCAAGTCAAATTCAAGTGTCATATCAGTTTGCAGAGTATCTATCTTTAAACGTTGACGTTCAGTCGCGTTTATCTCTTCATATTCTCCATTTTCATCCATCTTCAACAAGGTAGCATATATACTATGTATACCCACAGCAGAGAAACTTCTGGCAGATACAGTCACCGTTGAGTTATACTCCACCACATCTATTTCAGAAGGAGAAGTGAGCTCTACAGTAGGTGGCGGATATGCGTTGTCGTCCGAATAATCGGACTCACTATCACTACAATTTGTCAACAACAAACCCCATGGAAGGGCAAGTATCAGGATCATTATATTTTTGATATATTGCTTCATGACCGTTCATTTTTTATTTTAAAGATTCAATTTGTAATTGAAAACAATGTAAATCTCCGCTTACACTTGTTTCGGTTACCCCCCTAAAAGCCCATTTATGTGAAGTCAGGACAAATATACAATACTCGGAGTCTCTATTTCTATTTTCCACTTCTACGAAAGAATAGGTATCAGAAGTTAAGTTAGAAGTAATTGCCGACTCAAGATTAGGCAATAACGCACGTTTAACAGTGCCTACCAGAACCGTCTGTTCGTTTACCTTTTTCTTGAAAACGTCGACAGCCGGAGCTATCAGGTCTTCACTATTTAATGATACAGAACAGAAGAGCATATCTATTCCGTTCACTGCTTCTGTTTTTGTTTCAAGATATCTGCAATCGTTTTTTACTACATATTGTGTCATTTCGGAAATAGTAGAAGGAAAAAGAACCGTACTACCGATTATCTTTTTCTCTCCGTTACTATAGCTGACAGGTACAAACACCGGTACTTTCTTACTCTCTCTAGCAGTTTCCGTACCCGTATTTATGATTGCTGTTTGCCCATAGACAGCGTTCGTCCTGTCCAACAATGCCACTGAATGAACAGTGTTTCTGATAGATGACGCCACCTCTTTATAACTACAAGAGCTAAATAAATTTTGCTCTGACAAGTGCGCATAAACCAACACGTTAGTTGTTCTGAATCGGTTCCATTCCGGAATATCTTCTCCCTTGTTATCCTCATCACTACACGAAACGAACAAGCAAGAGATGACACATATAAATAGCAGATATAGATAGTTTGATTTCATATTTCATTCATTTTACAAATTCAACTTCAGCAAACAAAGCCCTGTGGTCAGAAACCTCCGGATTAGATAAAACTTTAAACGATTTCACTTTCCACTTATTCTGTGGAAGTCCGAATATATAATCAATCTTGATTGTCGGCTGATCTGCCGGATAGGTGAATGTATCATCGCAGATTCTCTGCCAGTTCTTCATTACCTCACAAATCACATTAGAGTCGGTCCGGGCATTAAAATCTCCCCCCAGCAGTGTCGGGGTATCTCCCGTACCAATCCGTTCATTAATCTGTTCAGCCATTGCGCTCCTTATCAGGTCCGTCGAATGATCCAGGTGAGTCGTTCCTATCCTGATTACGTCTGAAGTTCCCGGTTCCTGAATATCTACATATAATAGTGTCCGGGGTTCTTTGGCTCCGTCTATACCTTCAAAAGTTTTGTTATTGATATAAACAAAAGGATATTTTGAAAGGATAGCTACTCCATATTCTCCACCACCAGTATCCATCGCTTTCCCGAATACGGAAAACAATCCCAACTCCGCAGCCAGTTGAGTGGTGAAATCCTGATTTTTATTCCTTTTTGTGTTGTAATCTATCTCTTGCAACATTACAACATCCGGATTGTATTTCCTGATAAATACAGCATACTCCTTCACCGAGTAACCAGTCATCTGTCCGGACATCCGGCAATTATAGCTCATTATTTTAAGAGCCTGCGCATACGTACTTTGATACGCAAAGAAGAAAAGGCATACCCATACAATGGGCTTTAAAAGTGCTTTCATAAATTTGTTTTTGTTATTAGATTAAGTTTACTTATTCAACGGTATATGTATATTCTGATATTTTTTTAAAGCTAACCGGTGTTATGGATTGCATCACCTCCAACACATAGTTCAAATCGTTCCCTTTACAAACGAAGTCGTACGTAAACGAAGCAATCTTTTCGTTTTTAACTGTAATCTCTATATCAAAATGACGCGAGAGTGTTGTAAGCACCTCTTTCAATGATGCATTTCTGAAAATAAGCCGGTTGCTCTTCCAACTCGAAGCATCATCGTGATATCTATCAGTTTTTATTTTTATTACATTACTCCTTTTTTCATAAACTGCAGTTTGTCCGGGAAGCATTTGCTGCATAGGCCTGCGGCTTTGCACATGCCCGATATTTATACTTCCTTCGTCGAGTGTAGTTTTAATTACCTTATCCGAAGCGTATGCTTTTACATTGAAACACGTTCCCGTCACTTGTATTTTCACATTCTCGGCAAGCACCTGAAAAGGGGATTTCTTGTTTTCTGTTATCTCAAAATAAGCCTCTCCTTCCAGCGTAACATTCCTGTTGTATTTTGCAAACTGTTCCGGATAGGTCAATTTAGAATCGGCATTTAACCACACCCGGCTACCATCAGGAAGTAATACGAGTAGCTTCTCCCCCCTTACAGCACAGACCTCCCGATAAACAAGGTTTGCCTCATTATGACTTTGATAGAAATTATATCCCACACCTATCACTAGCAAAACAATTGCACAGGCTACCGTCCACTTAAAGAACAATGGTATTCTGATTCTCCTGTTCTTTCGTTTTTCTTCCCGCATCACGGCTGCCTGAATATTCTTATAAATGCGATATTCATCAAAAGGAGGCAATTCTCTGTCGCCCAATTCGAGCTGTTTGCCTTCTATTATCCTCTGAATGTCGTCATCCATATATTTCCCGATGCCGTCAACTACTTCAAAGTCCTGATTTGTATGTTTCTTTTTTGATTTCATATTTCAATATCTATTAGTAGTACACACTGTTACAAAAAAGTATTATACAGACTACGTTAAACCGTGTTAATTCAAAAGAACGTTCCATATCAGCAAAAAGTGATAAAACTACATCATACAATAAAGCAACAATAGGCCAAGCTCTCCCACTGTCGCGCGAATCTGCTTCAAAGATTGGCTATATTGAAATTTAATTGTATTGATCGAAAGATTAAGTTTATCGGCTATTTCCTGATTGGAGTATTTTCCCGAAACTTTCATTTCAAAAACCTTGCGGCGTTGCGGCGAAAGTTGCTCAAGAGCTTGCTGTATGATGTTCATTTGTTCTTGTTTAAGGTTTTCGTTTTGAGAATTGTCTTCCAGTTCCAAAACCATTGAAAGACAATCCTCAAGCAAATAGATATTTTTCTTTGAATCTCTCAACGTATTGAGCAGATCGTTCTTCAACATCGTAAAAAGGTATCTGTTTATGGGTTTTGTCTCGTCGATCTCTTCTTTTTTCAGCCAGAGTTTTAAGAATAAGTTCTGCACGGCATCTTCAGCCAATTCTTTATTCAGCAGATATTTAAATGCCAAAGAAAAGGTCTGCGCCGCATACGTCTTGTATACAATACTAAATGCCAGCTGGTTCCCCTCTTTCAGAGCCTTAACCAAAGCTTGGGCTTCATCCTGTGAGTATTTCTGGGACATCTTAATCATTTTAAATATGAAAATAAAAAACTTATTATATCAAGTCCTTACTTTCAAATATATTAATTCTTTCTGATATAGCATGATTCGCGAGCAACAAATGAAACAGGCCTCTTATTTATTTCACCAGTCTTTGATATTTGCTGAATAAAAAAGTGGAGAATGATAATAATCCGTTAGTTGTTGAATGAACATCTTTTCGAACATCCTTCCGATCAGTTGCATTTACCCAACCTTCTTCTATTTCTTTTAATTCATCTTCAAGTTGCTTCTGATCCACCTCTACACCTTCCCCGACCGCTTTGATGAATGTATCGATATACACCTCCCAGCGCTTTGCATAATAATCACTTATCAGCCCGGCCCACGAACGGCTGGCATAATCGTTCAGGCTTCCACCCCAAGTAGTAATCAAGTTGCGAGCATTCTTTTCATAATAGTCTTTCAATTGGGGAGAATCCCCCATCTTCCGCGCATCATCAATCCATTTATCCAGCGAACAGTAAGGATGAAAGGCATTCAGTTTATCCAAATCATTCAATATCTCCTTCATTTTCTCGCCGCAAGCTTTCAAAGCCTGATAGTCTTTAGCTTCAACCATCCTGTCAAACTCCATTTTCACATCAAGAAAGTAGTTTCCAAGCACCTGTCTGCCTACAGTAATCAAATCCAGGCGAAAAGCATCTCTCCGGTCAGAAGGTGCCTCATTCAGTTTTCTCCAGACCTCTAGTAGTTCAACATTGCTGTACACATTACTTGTCCGTTTTTCACTGTTCCTATTCAATGCAGGGCGGTACCCGGGTAAAGTACCCAATGTGCGCGGCACTTGTGCATAAATGTCATTGAATAATCGTTTCCAAGCATCGCGCACAGACTGCGACACACATCCCACATGTCTGTCAGCCAGACATTCAATCCATTTATTATCATCTACATTCAGGTTCCATGCTTTCTCAAGAATGTATTCGTAGGGAAATTGCATCACATCCAATCCTTCCAGCGTAGAGCCGATTCCTTTAAGGTTGCCTCCACCGTTAATGAGAGCATTCTCAAGTCGTGCGCCACTTTCTTTGACGTTACCTGTCAAAGTCGTGTTTCCCCCGAAATTGCCCAGATAACACCAAATATAGGGCTGATCATGAAAATGCTCTGTTCTTTTCCATAATTCAACATTTTCACAATGATAATCAAGTAATATCATTTTATTCTGTGGCACTCCTGTCAGCAAAGCCTTCATTCGCTCGGAAGTCCATTTATCTTTATCAAAATAAAACATCCACGTCATTTGCATCCATTGGGCTTTGGGATCGGCAGCCGTCAATGTAGCGTACATATCCGAAGCTATCTTCCGCAAATATTCGGGTTCGAAACTGGGCGGGTCAACCTCATTGAAAGGATCTAAACCATAAATATGATCGGTTCCGAAAAGTTTTTTTTGTTCATCAAGAAATAGCTTCTGAATTTTCGCAAACAAAGCATCGTTAGGGTTCAGAAAATTACAACGGTATGCATCAGCAAAGCCTGCCCATTTGCCTAAATGTTGAATATCAGCCTCGGGATAAATCCGTTTTAAATCGGCAGGTACATGTCCGGCGAAGGCTGGTAATACGGGCTTCATATTCAATTCACGCTCACGTGCGAGTATTTTTTTTTGCAAGCTTACCTGGTGTTCCAGCCATTCCATCGGCAACGGACCGTTCCAGCGATCTATGTTAGCCATCCGATGCCAGGGCAGATACGGCGGTCCCGTGAAGTAAGAGCGTATTTCGATGTCCGACATTCCCATTTTCGACCAAACTTTATACCACACGGCTTCCTGTCCGGTAATTGCCAAAGGCATATTTATACCATTAAGGGCCATCCAGTCAATAAAACGTTCCCATTCTTTCCATTGCCACCAAGGCATCGTGTAACCATACGTGCAGTAATTCAGGAAAAAGCGAGTATCCACTCTCGCTTCCGAAACCACCTTCTCACCAACCATCGGCAATTCTTCAGGAATTTCAACGGCTATATCCGCATACCATGACACTGTAGTGAGACAGTAATATTTTAGATAATGGTTCAGTCCCATCGCCATTGAATTGGCGTTGTTTCCACCGATTACAATTTTATCTTTTACGGACTCTATCGTAAAGCAGTCTTTCTCTCCTTTTAACTTTTGAAACTGAAAACTCTCGATGTATGACGGTAGCAAACGTTTCAATAATGCTTCCGCAACAGCTACGTCTTTGTCTTTAGCCTGAAGAGCCAACGACATAAGCAGCATAACCAGACACGTGTATACACTTTTTCTTTTCATTCTGATTTATAATTTTATATAGATTTTTCTTTTTAACAAAATATATCCCAACAGCCCATTGAACAACAGGAAAAATACACCGTACATAAATGAACCGAAATAATTTCCGAATAACGGGTTAAGCAAATTATTGAACACAGCCGTATGGATATGCCAATGCACAAGCAATCCTCCGGCTATGCAGCTAAACACATAAATTACAAGCGGATTCGCTCCAAATGCTTCGAAAAACGAAAACCACTTTTTATTCTGCTTTACATCAATGATATAAAGCAGCAATGCCAATGACAATGCCGCAATCCCACAAGTGAGCAAAACGAACGAAGGAGACCACAAACGTTTGTTCAAAGGACAGGCATAGCTTAACAAATAGCCGACAAACAACAGAGTGGTACCTATAAGAAATAGATTCAGCATCCGGCGGTCATTGTCTTTAATATCGATAATTATCTTTCCGCAAACAAAACCGATCATCACTTGAGACACAGCGGGAATCGTACTAAGTATCCCTTCGGGATCGACAAACTGGCGGCCCTGAAGATACATGTGGTTAGATCCTAAAATAGCCGAATCAATCATCCCGACGATATTATCCGCACTCTTTTCAAATCCGTTTCCAAATAACTGAAAAATAAAGTAGACAATCAGCAAGATAATAGCTAATGGCATAAAACGCTTATGCGGTATTGTTACTGCCAATAAGGCTGTAATACCATAACAAATCCCAAGCCGTTGCATAACTCCCATCAACCGGAGCTGACTCAAATCAAAATAGTTACCACTATCGATTGCTGTAATGAACCACTCCATAACCAGACCAATAAATATTAATAAGAGACTTCTTTTTATGATTTTCGCAATGGCCGGTCGACACTGGAAGTTATACTTACACAAGGAAATATAGGTCGAAATACCCATCAGGAACATAAACATCGGAAATACCAGATCGGCAGGCGAAAAACCATCCCACTTGGCGTGTGCAAAAGCGGCAAAGTTATACCCGCACTTTCCTGTATTGTTGACCAAGATCATCCCGGCAACAGTAATCCCCCGAAGTACATCAAGCGAAAGTAACCGTTTGTTCGGATTCATAATATTTGATTCTTTTAATTACTTATTATATATAAAATAGTCGTTCCGGCAGCTAACACTATCCCTATAAGCGATTCATAAGGTATCAGCTTCAGACGTTCCTTAAAATTGAGTTCGCATACGCCTCCTGTCGCATGAAAGAACGAACCATGTGGCAAATGGTCAAGAACTGTAGCTCCGGAATTAATCATAGCCGCTCCCCAAACTGCAGAAATGCCTATAGCCAATATCGTTTCAGCGAACGAAGAAGAAGCCAGTGTCGCTCCGGCTGTTGTCGATGCGGTAGCCGCCGACATCAACGCGCCTGATATAGGAGCAATCAATGCATCACTCATATGAGCATGATCCAATCCTGTAAGAATCCAATCTTTCAAAGAAGAGTTCTTTATGATACCGGCAATAGTTCCGGTTCCTATCAACAGAATAGCTACCACAGACATCTTTTGCAGTCCATATTCTATACTGGGAAGAATATTTTTCCATTGTTTCATACAGATAGCACCACATAAACCACCTACCGGCAACGCTATCAAAGGATCGATATTGATTCCTGCCGCAGGACGTAATGCCAATAAAACAATCGTAACAACAGGAGCAATCAGACTGGTTCTTAACGAGGGCAGATTTCTCTCTTCCTCTTTATCCTCTGTTTGCATCATCGTTTTTTTGTTTTTCACTGTTTGAGGCATCAGACGGACAATAACAAAAACAGTGAAAAACAAACCGATCACTGCCGGTAAAATATTGGCAAACATTACAGCCGATAGATCTGCATTAAAATTTCCGGCTGCTATAATGGTGTTCGGGTTAGGTGATATGATATTTCCACACTTACCTCCTCCGATCATAGCAATAAGTAACACAGATGGAGACAGGTTTAGACGCTTGCCTATCGAAAGAGCCACCGGCGCAACGGTTATCACAGCCACATCAATAAAGACGCCTACCGTACAAAGCAACATCGTTGCGAGTGCCAATGCCATAAATACCCGTTTTTCACCCATTTTGTTTATAATCGCATTGGAGATGACCGTGGTAGCTCCGGTTTGTATTAATATGCCTGACAAGACTCCGGCTGTCAGAATCCGCAATACCGCCGGGGTGACCTCTTTCACTCCTTCGGTCATCACCGTTACGGTCTCATTTAAAGATAGTCCTCCCAACAACCCTCCGACTATCGCTCCGATAATCAGACTGTATGTCGGAGAAAGCTTTCTTATGATTAACAGTATGGATAATGAAAGCCCGATTAATGCGCCTATCGCTGTCATTGAGTATTATTTAGTAAATTGTTTTATGATTCTCACCACCTGTCGCACCGTTCTCTCTATGTTTTCTTTCGTAAACTCCGGTTGCATCGCCTCTTCAAGTGTTACCGGAAAAGGTTGAATAGGCAGTACGGCAGTAAACCCCATCCTATTAAGCGCTTCGGTGGCTTCGACCGCTCCCCCCAACGCTATCACCGGAACCTGACATCTCTCACCGACACGTAAGATTCCGTCCAGCGCCTTTCCCATACCAGTCTGGCGATCCAGCTTCCCCTCTCCGGTCAGTATCAGGTCTGCCTGTCGGACGACCTCCTCGAAACGAAGCGTTTTCAATATAACTTCTATTCCGGATTGCAATTCTGCATTCAAAAACGGAAGCAGACCGCCTCCCATTCCTCCGGCTGCTCCAGCACCGGGAAGCTGCGATATATCCATATTTGTATATTCCTTTATCACCTGTGCATAATGCCGCAACCCATTGTCCAACTCTATCACTTGCAAACTATTTGCCCCTTTTTGGGGAGCATATACATAGGCCGCACCCTCTTTTCCAAAAAATGGGTTACTAACATCACAGGCAATCGTAAATTTACTCTCCTTCAATGCCGGATTTAATTGGGAAATATCTATTTGATGGACTTTTATCAGATTTTCGCCGACAGGCTCCAACTCACCGTTTCCGCTATCTAAAAAGCGTGCACCTAAAGCCTTCAGCATACCTATTCCCGCATCATTCGTAGCACTTCCGCCGATCCCGATAATGAATTCCCGACACCCGCGTTTTAATGCGTCAGCAACCATTTCTCCAACTCCATAAGTCGTAGTCTTCATGGGGTTTCTCCGGCTTGAATCAATCAATGGCAGACCGCAGGCCGAGGCCATTTCGATAATAGCCATCGCACCATTGTTTACGATACCATACGATACTTCAATTGGCTTCATGAATGGATCATGTACCCGACATGACACCATTTGGGCATGAAGGGCAGAGCATAAAGCTTCTGTAGTCCCTTCGCCGCCATCAGCTATGGGGAAACGTATAATCTGACAGTCGGGTAATTCCTCCTGAATCGCTTTTTCGGCAGTTTTCGCTATCTCGAAAGAACCAACCGAACCTTTAAACGAGTCGAATGCCAATACAATCTTTTTCATAAAAGCTATCACTTATTTGTTTTCTCTATTAAATTCAATGCAGCCTTGACCGGATCATCAAACGGAGTCGTACTGTTGCTCCAGGGAGATGTGATCCATTGCTCCTCCCATTCTCGGATTTTATTCCGGTCTTTTGTGAAATAGAGCTGTATACGAGGGATATAGTAGTCTTTAATCAGCCCGCTCCAGAAACGGGCAGCATAATCTTCCTGAATACCACCCCAACTTGTAATCAAGCGTTTGGCATTTGCTTCATAAGCATCTTTTTCCTGAAGAGTTGTTCCGCTATTGCGCGCAAGTTCCACCCATTCTTCTAATCGATATAAAGGATGAGAAGCCAATAGCTTGTCAACGTCCATCAACAAATCAACAGTTTGTTGCAGATTACGTTGCGCTGCGAGAACACGATTCTCCGAATCATCTTTTAGGGCCTGCTTATAAAAATTTTCAGCTTTAGCCGCTACATAATACGAAACAAACTCTATGAGATCGTTTCTGTATAATTCAGAGCTTTTCAGTTCGTCAGCGCAACTAGCATACAAACGTATAGCCTGCAAGTAATCATCACTAAGGTCGATTTTACTGATCCGCCGTTGATCGGGTATTACGGTTTGCCAGGTAAAACGGGGGTATGAATATAAAGAACTATATGCTGTTTTCCGAAAAAGTTTCCAAGCTTCCTCCATGGCATCGGGATATCCCCCATAACGGGCCTCACAGTATATCTTCATCCAATCGTCCAGATCGATACTGTCTGATGACCATCCCATATCGGCTAACAGTTCGTAAACAACCTCATTGTTTTCGAGTCCTTCAGGGGCAGAACCGAACCCAATCAAGTTACCTTTATTTGCGGCACGTAATGCTTTGACCGAGGAACTAGCATACATGTCCAAGTCTCCTGTCATGGCGTTTTTCCCACCAAAGTTGGGTACATAGCTGAATATCCATTTCTTTCCGTAAAATCCATCATGTACTTTCCATGTTTGTTCGGTGCTCCATACCCATTTCGGATAATCATTGCCCAAATCAATGATAATCATTTTATCATCAGGTACATTACTTAACAAGGCTTTAAGCGATTCTTTATCCCAGAATGAATGTTGATATCCGAATGTCCATCCCTGCGTAACCCAAACGGCATCCGGGTTTCCGGCTGTAATTGATTTATAGATCGTTTCTCCATACTCGGCCAACAACTTATATTTCGCTTCTTTATCTGCCTTATCGATAGGCAGTTCCATCTCGTTAAAACTGTCCGAGAGATAATACGTATTTTCTCCAAACTCTTTTTCCCACTCTTCGACAAACAGTTTGCCTATCTCTTCGAAAAAAGGTGAATCCGGTGGCAATACATAGGCGTTGTACTCTTCATCAAAACCACCCCACCGCATGTGCCGGAATTGTGTGTCGGGATGTTTCTGTGCGAATGCTTCCGGCACGAAACCTGCAAACGCAGGCGCTATGGGCTGCATCCCCAACTCGCGCATACGGGTCAGGATTTGATGCTGCAAAGCGATTTGGTTCTGTTGCCATGTATCAGATAAGGGACCGTCCCACTTGTTCAGATTGCCCATGCGATGCCAGGGAAGGTGTGCGGGGGCAGTGAAAAACTCACGGATTTCTTCTTTGTTCAATCCCATACGCAGCCATACCCGTTCCGCAATGGCTTCGCTGGCCACGGTAGCCAAGGGCATATTTACACCATAAAGAGCCATCCTGTCAATTTCCTTTTCCCAACGCTCCCAGTCCCAGTAAGGAGTAGTGTAGCCGAATGTACAAACATTAAGGAAATAGCGCAACTCATAAGGGGACACCTGTTCATACAATTCATAATCGGGCCACGGCATCACCGACGTTATGTGTTCACCGCTCCATGTTTTCATACTCTTGCAGGCCTCTTTCATGTACGTATGAAAAGCGTAACAGATAGCAACGGAGCTACTTCCCCTTAGGGTAAGCCGGCCGTCGCTTGCTATCACTTCGAATATATCTTTACCGTCGGATGGTTCGATATATTCAAAGTGGATAGACTGTGCTCTTTCCCCAATCTGACGTTCTATTAACTGTTTGGCGGGGGTGATAATATCCGTCTTAGGCTTGTGGCATGAGCAGAAAAAAAGCGTTGCTGAAATCAGTAAATACTTGATTATTGTATGTATCATAGAAAATCATAAATGTTATAAGTGAGTATCAATATTTTTTCTTCGATGCTTCTTTCACATATTCCAGTTCCGTAATAATCGGTAAATGGTCTGACAAAAGCGACTGAACAGTTTGTGTACTAATCACACGCCATCCTTTTTGCGGGTAAGCAAACAAGTAATCGATCTTAATCACAGGCTTCCATGCCGGCATTCCAAAATCATCGTTGCTTGCAGCAAACCAACTATCCATACCACGTATTGCCTCCGAGTAATGACGCGCGTTGAAATCACCTCCCAAAATTACAGGATATTTATAATTTTTGAAATGCCCGGTAATAAATTTTATTTGCTCCGCCCGTGTTTCTTGAGAGTTGACGTCCAGATGCGTAGAGGTAAAAACAATGGTATCATTACCCATTTCGAATAATCCCTCCAGCATGGTCCGTCTCTCATGCTCTTTGACCGGATGGGGCAGCATTATCTTTTGAACAGAAATATATGGATATTTACTTAACATCCCAATACCGTAATAACCGGTAGAATAGTCAATCGTTTTTCCGTAAAGCCCAAACATCCCTGTATGATAGGCAAGTTCGGATATAAAATCCTTCCCCTTCTGATGCGGGGTACGCTTACGGTCTGTTTTGCTATCCACTTCCTGAAGCGCCACAAAATCAGGCTTGAAGGATTTGATGTGATGAGCAAGTTCCTCTAAAGATGCCAGTTCGCCAAATCTCAAATTATAGGTCATTACCCGCACCCGTAAAGTATCTTGCGCATAGGCAACGCCCAAAGTCAGGCATAAAAACAATAATAAATATTTCTTCATTGAATACATGGTTTCTATTTTTAAATGATTACTTTTCCCAGCCCGGATTTTGTCCTAACAGAGGGTTCTTCTGACGCTCGGGATTAGGCACGGGCCACAAATAATGTTTCGTTGCGTCGAAGTAACGCGCGCCGCCTTCCGCGGTAGACTTTTCGTAGATAACATCACCAAACTCATCTACTCCGGTATCGGGATATGGGTTGGCACCCAAATCGTTCATACAAACTTTCAGGCTGGGACCGGTGATGGCACGTCCAAAGCGAAGTTCGCCTTCACGCCAGCGCATCACATCGGCGTATCTTGTTCCTTCACCTGCCAACTCAATGCGACGTTCTCTTCTCAATTCGGTTTCGAGATCCATCCCCCATGCGCTAAGTTCGTCAAGGTTCATACGATGCATATTCACACGATCTCTAAGCCTGTTGATGGAGTAATCAATCTGTGTTTGTGTCAGTTTCTTGCCTTGTAGTTCGAAAGTGGCTTCGGCATAAATCAGCAAGATTTCGGCAAAGCGGATGACATTGAGATTCCCATGTCCACCCACACTTGAGCCGGCCAAATCAATATCGTTATACTTTTTCAGATAGAAACCTGTACGGCTATTTGCCCCCACACGGTTATTATCTTGCAATGAAGCAAAACGAGGCAGATTAAATATCTCGTTGGCCTTATCCGTATCAGGATCACCGTCATCTCCTCCCGGCCATTTGTCACCCGGAGCATATAAAGTCATCTTCATTCTAGGATCTCTGTTCTGGAAATAATCCACATAATGCTCTTCAGGCGACTTGTATAACGATGAGGTCTGCACACCGGTCTTTTTATAATATTCCAATCCGGTTTTTGCCGGTTTACCGTCTGTACACAGATAAGCATCCACTAACGACTTCGTTGGATTGAGGCGTATATAGTCCGTCGGACTGCAAGTTTCATTGGGCAGACTTTGTGTACGGATTTCGGGTACAAAAAGGCTATATACGATGGCTTCGATATTTTTCGGATCATTCTCGACATCCCCTTCGTGATGAAATAGTTTTTCGTATTCATACAGGCCATAGGGACTGTTTTCGATGATATATTCACTCGTTTTTGCAGCCAGTTCCCATCTTTCGTTTTGCAAGGCAATACGTGCCAATATGGCTAAAGCGCCCCAACGGTCGAGTCTTCCCAGTTTGTCGCCTGTATACCTTTCTTCAGGCATGCGCTCTGCCGCCCATTTCAAATCCTCGACGAGCTGGTCAATGACTTTCTCTCTGGGAGTACGTTCGATATATGCATCTTCGGGCTGGATGACTTCTCCTACCCAAGGTACATCACCCCAAAACACCGTAAGGTAAAAGTACATAAGCGCCCGGATGGTTTTTACTTCTGCGGCATAAACGTCCTTCTTATTTTGAGCTACCTGCGCTTTATTATAGTTGTCCAGAAAATTATTGCAGCGATAAATATAGCTATATGCTCCTGTCCAATAGGTAGTGAAGGGGAAGCCGTCAGTATAAGAGTGCTTGCCTCCGGAAACCTTACTTAGTCCACTAGTAATATTCCCCCACATAACAGTTTCGGCCGTCGATTCACTCCAATTCACGAGATAGTCTTTTTGTAAAGCTTCGTAACAGGGAGGCAAGGCATTTTTAAGCTGATCTTCATTTACCCAGAATGTTACATTGTCCGGCTCGTTAGGGTTCGTTCTATCCAGAAAATCGCTACATGAGGTAACTATACCAAAGAAAGCAATGATTAAAAAGTATTTTGAGTATTTCATCTTTATAGTCGTTTAATAGGTTAGAATGTTATTGATAATCCAAAAACATAGGTTTTTACTTGCGGATAGACATCTCCGCTGGTGGTCCTCACTTCAGGGTCATAAGCTCCGAAGTAATCGGTTTTAGTAAACAAGTTATCTGCCGAAGCATATACTCTAAGACTATTAATGCCAAGAGGTGCCACCATCCGGGCAGGAAAACGATAACCTATCTGAATATTCTTCAGGCGCAAGTACGATGCATCCTCTTTCCAGTAGTCACTGAAGAGCCTGTTGTGCTCCTGCGACTGATAAAGTCTGGGATAAGAAGCATTTGGATTCATAGGTGTCCATCTGTCAAGATGCTCTTTTTTAGGGATTGAGTAGTCATTGATAAACGCATGCCGAGCCTCATCCTCAAGGTAACCGGCAACTTTGCCTACTCCTTGCAAATAGAAACTGAAATCAATGCCTTTCCATTCCAAACCACCCTTGATTGCATAGGTGTAATGGGGCTCTTTCTCGCCAAACACCACTTTGTCGTAGTCATCAATTACCCCGTCGGGAGCGCCGTCAGGACCACTGATGTCCCGATACTTAATATCTCCGGGCTGTACAATGCCGTTTTGTGATGCAACAAGAGGAAATTTTGGTTTCTGGTACTTACCTGTAGTTGTATTCACTGATTCAAAGTCATACACTTGCGCCAGCCCATCAGTCAGATAACCATAGAAAGCACCTATCGGATCACCGACCCGACGATACGAACCGGAAGCCGTACTGGTCAGCGACTCCGGAGTTCCACCCAAATCGGTAATCTTATTACGGGCGTCCGACAGATTGAACCCGAGATTGTAATTTACATTTCCGATCTTATCACGCCATGACAGATTAAGTTCCCATCCTTTGACATCAATCTTACCAAGATTGACATAACCTACGTTACTACTGGAAACCCCGACAATAGCCGGAACATCGGGACGAACCAATGCATCAATATTTTCTTTCTTATACCAATCAAAGTCCACATTCAGTCTATTGTTCAAAAAACTAAGGTCTACCCCGAAATTAAGCATGCGGATGGTTTCCCACTTGATGTCGGGATTACCGATTTTGTTTTGCCAAAGTCCCATAACAGGTGTATTAGAAGCTCCGATAGGATAAGACTCTTCGGTTATGATAGGTGACAAGTAGGGGTAGTAATTACCGGGAATGTTTTGATTTCCCAACTCACCCCAGGAAGCACGCAGCTTACCCGAGCTCAATACCGAAGTAGCGAACTCCATGAATTTTTCACGTGAGAAGTTCCATCCTGCCGAGAATGATGGAAAATATCCCCAACGATTGCCCTTGGCAAATCTTGAAGTTCCGTCGGCACGCAGGTTAGCTTCAAACAGGTATTTACCGTCAAAAGCATAGTTGACACGACCAAAGTAAGAACGCAAAGCCCACTCGTCTTTTGTTCCGCTATTCATAAAATTAATCATTCCGGCACTAATAACGTGAATATCCTCAACCATCACATTATCACGCGTAGCCCCCAACGTACTTCTATTTTCCCACTCTTGCGAAAATCCCAACAATGCTCCCAACTCGTGGCGTCCTATGGTCTTATTAAAGTTCAGGGTGAATTGCAACGTTTGGGTCATAACGTCAAGATGGCTTTGTGAGATATAGTCCTTGGCATCTTCATTTGCTTTCAACGGGCTACCGTCCGAGTAATAAGACAACATCTTCGGGTTAAACTCATCCACCTGGCGGGTATATATATTAGCAGAGTACTGCATACCTACGTTCAGTCCGTCTATAATTTTGAGATCTGCATTGAAAATACCATTGAGCACACGTGTTTTCCGTTCTTCCATTCCCGACTCATAGGCTACCTGCAAGGGGTTACGTACCGAACCGTACGACCAGTTCTCACTATCTACCATCCGGCCATTCTCATCAGGAATTTGCCACATGACGGGAAGTAACGGAGACATACGCTGTGACAGGCGGAATACTCCTGATGTGCCGCTATAACCTAAGTCCTTTTTATAGAAATCGACATAGCTCATCTGTCCGGTCAGTTTCAGACGATCATACACCTCCGTGTTTACACTGATACGCGCATTATGTCTTTTGGAACTATATCCGTCACCTACAACCAGTCCATCCTGATCCAGGAAACCATACGACATAAAAAATCCGGTTTTCTCGCTTCCACCCCGTGCACTTACATTATGCCCCGTTTGAAAAGCCCGGCTTTTGTATATTTCGTCAATCCAGTCAGTATTGGAATATTCGTTGGGATACAGTCCCGAATCATATTTATCGAAAGCCTCTTGTGTATAGGGCTTGGAAAATCCGGCAGCACTCATGGCTTCGTTGGAGAGTTCCATGTATTCCCTTCCATTAACAAGTTCGGGCAATGCTGTGGGAGTCTGGAATCCGGCATATCCGTTATATTGGAATACTACGCGCTCTTTCTTTTCTCCCTTTTTAGTCGTTACAAGAATAACACCGTTAGCGGCACGTGCTCCATAAATGGCCGATGAGGCGGCATCTTTCAGTACGGATACGCTTTCGATGTCCGAAGGATTCAATAAGTTGATGTCTCCCCCGGCTACTCCATCAATCAAGATCAAAGGTGCTGTACTACTGTTAATAGTTCCCGTACCACGAATGTTGATACTGGGCACAGCACCCGGCTGCCCCGAAGAAGAAACGATACTAACTCCAGGCAACAGTCCTTGCAGCCCCGTAGTTACGTTAGTTATAGGCCTGTTCTCAATAGCCTCCGCTTTAACCATAGATACAGCACCTGTTACATTCACTTTCTTTTGCACGCCATAGCCTACAACTACTACATCTTCCAAGCTGACAGCATTCTCTTTCATCACTACGTTTACTATCGTTGCTTTCGCTATGACGCTTTCTTCACGGTAGCCGACGTATGAGTACCGAAGTGTACTTCCATAGGGTACCTTGATGGAATACTGACCATTGATATCGGTGATTGTACCTGTAGTCGAGCCTTTTACTGATACGGTGGCTCCGATGATCGGTTCCATATTCTCGTCAGTAACTTTACCTTTCACATACAGTTCCTTCTTCTCTCCTTGTGAATCAACAGGTTCAGTTTTATTTTGATATTCTTTATTATAAAATAAAATACTGTCATCCAGGAAACGGAACCCAATGTTAGTCCCTTTTAGCAAAAGAGTTAGCGCTTTGTTTACCTCTGTGTCTTTTACCTCCAATGACACTTTCCTACTCGTATCCACAAATTCTTTGCTATAGGCTACATTCATCGATGCCTTCTCTGCTATCTGACTGATAGCCTCTTTAAGAGGAAGCTCTTTGATACTAACCGATATTTTTTGCTGTTGTGCATAAACAAAAGCAGTGACAAATATGCACATTAGGGTTACAATACACCTTCTGCCGGTGGATGAAAAAGGAGAATCTTTTTCCATAATATTAGTCTTTAAAGTTAATAGTTCAATATCTATTAGCTAATACACAAGAGATATTAAAAAGTATTACGGCAAATAAGTTAATGAATATTAATTCGGAAAATATAGGAGAACTTGCCGGAAATCAATCCATACTTGATAAAAAGAAAGAAAACACTTCAAAGGTATCGTTTTTAATAGCAAAAATAGAAAGGGGTAGATAGTATTTTCTCATTTAATGCATAAATTAGTGTCTTTACCTGAAATAATTAATACCTTTGAGTGCACAAATTAATTCATTTGACTATAGTGTTTCTTTCGATAGACTATAGTCAAATAAAAGAAGCACTATAGTCAACGATTTAAATGACTATAGTCAAACGAATAAAATCATGTAGCCGGAGACAATATTTACTGAACAACTAAAAACAAAATAAGACATGAGTGTTTATTACGATCTTTATGCCAGTGGCAACCCACAAAAAAAGGATGAGCAGCAACCACTTCACGCACGAGTGATTCCATCAGGAACTCTTGATGCTAAGAAGTTTATAGAATTAGTATCTAAAAGCAACGGCTTCAGTCAGGCTACCATTGAAGGATGCTTGCAAGCAGTCACCGATGAGTTACAACATTGGTTGAAACAAGGCTGGATTGTGGAAGTCGGAGAATTAGGTTATTTCTCCTTATCGCTGAAATGCGACTATCCGGTAATGGAGAAGAAAGAAATCCGCTCTCCTTCCATCCACCTGAATAAAGTGAACCTTCGCATCAACAAGAAATTCCGTGAGAGTTTGGAACCATTGCCGCTGGAACGCATGGAATCACCTTACCGAAGCAATGGCAATCCCGATGAAGACAAATGCCGTAGCCTCCTTATGCAACATCTGGACGAGCAAGGTTGTATCACCTGTGTCGATTTTACGAGGCTGGCCGGCATAAGTAGGTACAAAGCAACCGAGCTGTTAAATAGCTATTTAAAAGAGGGAATCATACGAAAATACGGAGGAGGCAAGACGGTGGTATATTTAAAAAGATAATTGGCATTTCCTCCAAAGATATTTTTATCCTTGCTTCTTTCTGCACATCGGCAAACTTAAAAATTACTGCTAGTTAAAATTTTAATCTATAGAAATGTATAAGTAGGCTATTTTTATGTGCATTGCCAGTATTTGGATGAATAATCTTCCGAGAAAAACAGGCTAAAGCATCTATTTATATAACCAATCGCATTAATGTAAAGATTAATAAACACACAAACAACTATAAAACAATCGATTGGATCAATATTAATTATTTTATTAACGCACTTCTTCAAAATCGCTTGCACAGCAAATTCCGATACCATATCTTTGCAACGTGATCACAAAATAATAACTAGATTTACTAACGATTAAAACTATTAAGAATTATGGCACTGAAATATGTAGTCAAGAAAACAACCTTTGGCTTTGATAAGGAAAAAGCCGAAAAATATGTAGCAAGACCATTCAACGTGGTTACTGTTGATTTTAAAATGCTATGCGATCAGGTAACAAAAGTAGGATTCGTTCCACGCGGTACTGTAAAATCAGTACTTGACGGATTGATAGATTCACTGATAACCTATATGGAAATTGGGGCTTCAGTAAGCCTTGGAGAATTCGGAACGTTTCGTCCATCTTTCGGGTGCAAAAGTCAGGATGATGAAAAAGAAGTGACTACGGACACATTAAAGAACCGTAAAATAATTTTCACTCCAGGAAGTATGTTTAAAGGCATGATAAAATCAATAAGTATCCAGAAATTGGATAGTTCTAAAACCAATAGTCCCATCACCCCTGATGATGGAAAGGGAGACGATAAAGGAGAAGGAGGTGGTAGCGGGGAAGCACCGGATCCGGCAGCATAAGTAACGCAACATCATTATTTTTTTGAGACAAATCCGGTTTAAACTCGTTTAAGCCGGATTTGTTAATTTCTAAAATAGCTTGTTTTTCTCACAGAAAATCCCGATTATTGCAGCCTAATACTAATTGAAAGGGCTTCCATGAAAAGAGTCGATTCTGTTATATCTCTTATATATTCTCTATCAAAATCAGAAAAAAAACACTTCTCCTTGCAAGTCATCAAAGACAAGGAGGAAAAAGACTATCTGGTGATTTATGACATTATTACTAAGAGTAAACAGCCAAATGGGAATATAGTAAAAGAGGAGTTTTATAAACGCCGCCCCAATGGTTCTTTTGAAGTGTCTATTCAATATCTATATGAAAAACTAGTAGATACTTTGCTCACTCTGCGCAAAAAGAAAGATGTTTATTATGATCTGCTGAACGATTTGTGCAAGGCTCGTATGCTATATGAACGTTCATTATTTGAAGAATGCTTCGAAATCTTATCCGATACAATAAAACAGGCGCAATTTTACGAGAACAATGAAATACTGACAATTGCACAAAAGTTAGAATTAGAATATTTGCTTCGACTAAACTTCCCCAACATGACGGAGCAGGAACTTTTCCATAAACATTTCATCCAAAACGAAGCACTAAAAAAGATCCGGAAAATCACAGAGCAATCTTCTTTACACAACTTATTAAAATATCGTCTTTCGCACATTGGCGCCATCCGAACAGCTAAACAAAAACAAGACATGAATGACCTGATGGTCAACGAACTTTATATAGCAGCTTCCTCCGAAGCGGAAGGGAACTTTGAATTGACACGAAATCATAAACTTTTTCAAGCAAATTATTTAATGGGAGCAGGGGACTATAGAGCTGCCCTGAACTCTTACAAAGAACTAAACCGTCTATTTGAACAGAATCAACAATTCTGGTCAAACCCACCCATTTATTATTTATCCGTACTTGAAGGAGTACTCGGAAGTCTACGATCAGTAGGCAACTATGATGAGATGCCCTACTTTATTGAAAAATTAAAAGAATTGATAGCAGAAGACTCGTCACTTGAGTTCAAAGTGAATGCTACCTGCCTGCTCTTTCAATACGAGCTGTTTCCTTATCTGGATAAAGGTGACTTCCTTAATTGTACAGAACTCATGAACCACTATCAGGAATCGCTCTACAATAAAGAAGCATGGTTAAGTCCCATACGTAAAAGTGAATTATTACTTTATACAACCCTCATACATATTGGTAACCAAAACTATAAAGCAGCAAAGAAATATATAAGTAACGCTATCATCGACCACAATATTAAATATCTACCACTGATGAGAACTATTCGCTTGGTTCGCCTCATCGCCTATTACGAAACACAAGAATACGAACTGATTAGGCACGAATCACGCTCCATCACCAGAAGTCTCTCCTCTCCTAAAGAGCAAACATTTAAAACCGAACGAATTATTCTATGGTTCCTGAATAAAAGGAATCTCCCTATTCTGCTTAAAGACCGGGAAGCTTTTTGGGAAAAGCTATCTCCGGAAATACAAGAATTATATAATGATAAATACGAAAACCAACTTTTACGTCTCTTCGATTTTACAGCATGGATAGAATCGAAAATCCGGAAAGAGAAACTGTCAGAAGTCCTTAGAAGGCATACAAATACTAAAGAAATTTAAAAGAACAAAGCCTACAATCCATATTCCCTATATAAAAAGCACTCATTCTATTTTCAGTTTTTCAATTTGAAATTATACAAAACTATACGATATTACAATTTATAATTCACTTATAAAAAAGAGAATTAAATACCATATACTCAATTTGTAATTATACAAATGAATTATTAATGTAAAAAACGAAGCATTATTATTTCTTTTATTTGCATCATCTTAATTTTAAATATTATGGAAACTATATCTAGTCATCGACCCAAAATCGTAGTCATTGGTAGTTGCAATACCGACATGGTTGTAAAGGCTAACAGGCTACCAGTCCCTGGAGAAACCATTTTAGGCGGGACCTTCTATATGAACCCCGGCGGCAAAGGAGCTAATCAAGCTATTGCAGCAGCCCGACTAGGCTCCGAAGTAACATTTATCTCTAAGATTGGTTATGACCTATTCGGTTTGCAAGCTTTAGAAATATACAGGTCAGAGAAAATCAATACCGAATTCATCTTTACCGATCAGAAAAGCCCGTCAGGTGTAGCACTTATTTCTGTCGATTCGTTTGGTGAAAACAGTATTATTGTAGCGCCGGGTGCCAGCCGATCACTCTCAATAGAAGATATCAACAAAGCTGAAGAGAAAATTAAGGAATCTGATATCATACTCATGCAACTTGAAGTTCCGATAGAAACAGTGGAGTATGCAGCTACTATTGCCTACAAATATGGTAAGAAAGTAATACTAAATCCGGCACCTGCGTCTACATTAAGTAATTTATTCTTAAAGAATGTACACACTATATTGCCTAACCGTATAGAAGCAGAGATGTTATCAGGAATTAAAGTGATGGATATCGAAAGCGCCCACCGAGCAGCTAAAGCCATTGGAGAGAAAGGAATAGAAAATGTTGTCATCACTTTAGGAAAAGACGGAGCCTATGTCAAAGAAAAAGATACATATACCATGGTTCCTGCCAAAGAAGTAGAAACCATCGACACAACAGGGGCAGGAGATGTCTTCTGTGGAGCATTCAGCGTTTATCTTTCGAAAGGGTATTCACTGGCAGAATCTGTAAGATTTGCGAATGCAGCAGCAGCTATTGCCGTAACACGCATCGGAGCTCAAAGTGCTATTCCATATAAAAGAGAAGTTATTTTATAAAACAAATAAAGCCTAGGTTAATCACATAAATCTGATTCAAATGAAAGTAGTAGTTATTGGAAGTTCAAACATCGACATGGTTGCACAAGTCAGCCATCTCCCGGCACCCGGCGAAACAGTCGGAGATGCAAATTTCATGCAGTCTCTCGGAGGCAAAGGAGCTAACCAAGCTGTGGCGGCAGCCAGGCTTGGTGGCTCTGTGACGTTTGTCACGTCTTTGGGGAATGACATGTATGCAGATATCTTAAAAAATCACTTTAAGAAAGAAGGTATTGCCACTGATTACATTATTGATGATGTCAATCATCCCACAGGAACCGCACTGATTTTTGTGGCCAACAGTGGTGAAAACTGTATTGCAGTAGCTCCCGGGGCTAACTATTCTTTATTGCCCGGTTCGATTACCCATTTCTCAGAAGTAATTGATGAGGCTGATATCATCGTCATGCAGGCTGAAATTCCTTATGAAACAATAAAAAAAATAGCTCTATCGTCAAAGCAAAAAGGTAAAAAGGTATTGTTTAATCCCGCACCCGCCTGTCTGATTGATGAAGAACTGATGAAAGCCATTGATATACTAGTTGTCAATGAACTGGAAGCAGCATTCATCTCAGGAATTGATTATACAGATAATAACCTCGAGGAAATTGCCAAAACATTGTTGAAAGCGGGTACAAGTAATGTAGTTATCACACTGGGAAGTCAAGGTGTGTACATGAAAAATAGAAAAGAAACAATTCAGCTTCCCGGTTGTAAAGTAAATGCGATTGATACTATTGCGGCTGGTGATACTTTTTGTGGAGCACTAGCTGTATTTTGCGCCCAAAGGGAAATAGATCGGGAAGCACTGAGTTTCGCCAATACCGCAGCCGCGATTGCTGTTACACGATCAGGTGCCCAACCATCTATCCCTACTCTCGACGAAGTAAAACACTTCATTTTAGAAAACGAATCAACCTTATTAAATTTAATGAATCATGAAAAACTACCCGAAACACCCTTTTAAACTATTAAAGGAAATGATTCTATTAGTTTCTGACTGCACTAAATATTATAAACTAATAGTAATTCTAGGCTACTTCATTATGCATACAATGAACATGTATGCACAGAATAATATATCCGGTTTCGTAAAAGACAGCGAAGGTGAACCATTAATTGGAGTATCTGTCGTTGTGAAAAAAGGAGATATTCAGAAAGGAGGTACCATAACCAATATAAATGGGTTCTATCAAATCAAAGCAACACCTGATGCATCTCTTGAATTTAGCTGTATCGGATATAAAACTCAAAAAACAGCCGTAAATGGAAAAGAAAAGATAAACATAACATTAGAAGCAGACAATCAATTACTTGATGAGGTTGTTGTCGTTGGTTTCGCAACCCAAAAGAAAGTAAACCTAACAGGTTCAGTCAGCACAGTCGGCTCTAAAGAATTAACATCAATGCCTGTACGAAATACAGTACTAGCATTACAAGGACAAGTTCCCGGGTTAACTATCAAGCAACAAAGCGGGCAGTTATACGGCAAGAATCCTAATATGCAGCTACGCGGGTTAACTACTATTGGTCAAGGTTCCAATGGAGATATGCTTGTACTTATTGACGGAATGGAAGGAGATCCCTATAGTATCAATCCACAAGATATAGAAAATATATCAGTCTTGAAAGATGCTGCCGCCTCTTCAATTTATGGTTCACGCGCTCCTTTCGGGGTTATCCTGATTACAACTAAAAAAGGAAAAGCCGGAAAAACGTCTATCAATTACAATAACAATTTTCGTTTCAACGTTCCCATTAATATGCCTAGTCAGGCTGATTCCTATTCATGGGCACTGTTTTTCAATGATGGAGCACATAATGATGGCAATGGAGATGATATCAGTCCGGCACGTTTACAACGAATCAAAGATTACATAGACGGAAAAATCTCTTATTCAACTATTCCTGTAGGAGACCAATGGGGAACAGCATACACGGAAGGTAATGACAATATAGACTACTATGATGTATTCTACAAAGATATGACTACCGGACAAGAGCATAATCTCAGTATCAATGGTGGAAATGAGAAAATGAACTATTTTATGTCTGCCAACTATTTGACAGAAGACGGAACGCTAAACTGGAATTTAGATGGTCTGAAAAGGCTAAACTTATTTGGGAAAATGGAAGTGAAACCATACAAATTCCTTACGTTGGGTTACAGTACCCGATATATTCGGGAAGATTATCACCAACCCCGAGTTATGAGTGATGAAATGTTCCAACTATTCGGACAATATTTATGGCCGGTAGCCCCCCTGTATGATCCGAACGGGAATCTTTTTAATGACACAGTACTCCGTTTTCGTGATGGAGGACAAATGAAAATTTCAAATACGACTCAAGTACACCAATTTAATGCGGTATTTGAACCAATCAAAGGGTGGAGAATTGTAGGAGACGTAAATTATCGCTATCGCTCTTATTTTAATCACACCGAAACAATACCTGTATCTCAAACTTGTATTGACGGTATAACTCCAGGCAGTGTATGGGATGAACACTCCGGAGTAGCAGAAGATGTAGGTAGAAATGAATATATAAATATAAACGCTTACTCAGATTATGAAAAGATATTTGCAGACCGGCATTATTTCAAGGTTATGGCAGGATTTCAAGCTGAACAATACAACACCAGAACTGTCTATGCCCAAAAGGAAGGACTTATTGTCCCGGATATACCTACCATCAACACCTCTTCAGGATTATTTAACGGCGAACAAGTTCCACCCAATGTAGCAGGTGACTATAATCGTTGGAGGACCGCCGGCTTCTTTGGACGTCTCAATTATAACTATATGGAAAAATACTTGTTAGAGGCTAACCTTAGATATGACGGTTCTTCCCGCTTCCGCTCCGACAATCGTTGGGGATTGTTCCCTTCATTTTCAATAGGATACAACATAGCAAAAGAAGCTTACTTTGAACCATTAAAACCGTATATCAACACGTTTAAGTTCCGTGCATCTTATGGTTCACTAGGGAATCAGAACACAAGTTCATATTACCCAACCTACCAAGCAATGGGATTTGCCAATGTCTCCGGTAGCTGGCTAATCAATGGTCAAAAAACCAATATAGCATGGCCACCTTCTCTTATAAGCAAAACACTTACTTGGGAAGAAATACGTTCATGGAATATAGGCTTGGACTTTAGTTTATTAAACAATAGATTAACAGGTTCCTTCGACTATTTCATACGAAAGACATTAAACATGATAGGTCCAGCAGATGAACTGCCTGTTATATTGGGAACCAATGTACCCAATACAAATAATACAGACTTGCAGACTAAGGGTTTCGAACTTGAGATTGCATGGAGAGACAGAGCGTTCAACAGCCTGAACTACGGTATTCGTTTCGTACTGTCAGACGCACAAGCTAAAATCACTCGCTACTCAAATCCATCCCGAACCTTAAACAAATACTATGCCGGCATGAAATGGGGACAAATATGGGGATATGAATCTATTGGTATTGCCCGCTCTGACGATCAAATGCTCGAACATTTGGCATCGCTGCCCAATGGTGGACAAAGCAGCTTAGGATCTGACTGGCAAGCTGGAGATATTATGTTTAAAGATGTGAACAAAGACGGACGTATAGATACTGGAGCAAATACAGTAGAAGATCATGGAGATCTTGTTGTTATAGGAAATACGACACCACGTTTTAATTACGGCATCGATATCACAGCCGATTGGAAAGGAATAGACTTTAGATTATTCTTACAAGGAGTTGGAAAACGTGATTATTTCCAACGAAGTAAATATTTCTTTGGTTCAATAGGAGGTAGCAAATGGGGGACAATGGTTTTGAAACAACATCTGAATTATTATCGCGATGATCCCGATCATCCACTCGGATTGAATACTAATAGTTATTATCCACGTCCTCACCTGGACAATGGCAAAAACTATCAGGTACAAAGTATGTATCTCCAAAATGCAGCTTATATGCGCATCAAGAACTTACAATTAGGATATACTCTGCCTTCCAGGATTACTAACAAAATAGGAATTACTAACTGCCGCATATTCGTTTCCGGAGAGAATTTATTCACTTTCACAAAAATGAAAGACCTGTTTGATCCTGAAACCATCGGTGAAAATGGTGAAGGGAATGTATATCCATTGACTAAAACCTATTCAATGGGATTGAGTGTAACATTTTAAATCTTACAATTATGAAAACCAAAATATTTCTAACTTGTATATCGCTGACACTATTAACCGGTTGTAATAAATTCCTCGACCAGGAGCCGTTATCCCAACTTTCTCCTGAACAATATCTATCGACAGAAGAAAATATTGCAGCATATGCCACAGATTTATACAATACCTTCCCAGTACATGGTACAAATAGCTGGGGAAGATGGTCAGATGATAACAACACCGACAACATGGCTTACGTAACTCCTAGTGATATCTTCGCACCTGGATATTGGAGAGTAGGGCAAACTGGCGGTTCATACGAATTTACCACGATTTATCGTTGTAACTATTTTTTGGATTTTGTACTGCCACTCTACGAAAAAGGAAGTATAACAGGCATTGATCCCAACATTCGTCATTATATTGGAGAAGTTTATTTTTTCAGAGCCTGGCAATATTTCGCTAAGCTGAAAGCGTTAGGTGACTTCCCAATCATCACCAAGACTTTACCAGACAATCTTGAAGCGCTTACTGCCGAAAGCAAACGTATGCCCCGTAATGAGGTTGCACGCTTCATCCTCTCCGATCTGGATAAAGCACTTGAATATATGCAAAATACTCCCCCGGTAGGAGGAACCAACAGACTTAGTCAAGACTGCGTTCATCTATTCAAATCAAGAGTTGCATTGTATGAAGGAACATGGCTGAAATATTTCAAAGGTACAGCATTTGTACCTAATGGTCCGAACTGGCCAGGAAAAGATAAAGATTATAACAAAGATTACTCCTATCCTTTAGGTGGAATTGATCAAGAAATTGATTATTTTCTCACCCAAGCAATGGACGAGTCTAAGATTGTAGCGGATAAATATGGATTGGTAGATAACACCGGAGTATTCCAAAATACTGCTAACGAAGCTTCTAATTCCTATTTTGATATGTTCGGTGCCTCCGACATGAGTACCTATCCGGAAGTACTGCTTTGGAAACAATATAGTCAAGCGGCAGGAGTCGTAAATTCCGTTGTCGAATTTGCTGCAGCTGCTAATCAAGGCTGGGGAATGACAAAAAGCATGCTTGACGCATTTGTAATGAACAATGGTAAACCTATTTATGCTACAGGCAGTGAATATAATGGAGATTCCAATCTTACTCAAATAACCCATGGAAGAGATTCACGTGCTGAAATTTTCTTTAAAAAGCCCGGCAATAGGAATCTACATTCATCACCGGGGCCGGAATCTTATGAAATAGAACCCTATCCGAATATCGTAAACTCAACATCCTCTATGAAATATACTACAGGGTTAACAATACGTAAAGGATTGAATTTTAATGGAGCCTATTCTGTTCGTGACAGAAGTATTGTTGGATGCATCATATTCAGAGCTGTAGAGGCTTACTTAAACTATATGGAATCATGTTATGAGAAATCCGGAACACTGGACGGTGATGCTAAAAAATATTGGAAAGCAATTCGAGATCGTTCAAAAATAGGAGATTACAATATTACAATTGATAACACTAACATGATTACGGAGAGCCAGACAGACTGGGGAGCCTATTCTGCCGGAAATTTAGTTGACCCGACTCTATTTAACATTCGTCGGGAACGCCGCTGTGAACTAATGGCAGAAGGGTTTCGCTCTGCAGACATCAGACGTTGGAGATCCATGGATCAGATGATAAATACCCCTTATCATATCTTAGGTATGAACTTGTGGGAAGAAATGACTAATAATGCAGATTTCTTAAAATCCAATCAGGACGGATTGCAACAAAATAAAAATGTTTCACCACAATCTTTCAGCAAATATTTAGCTCCATTCCATATCATAGCCAATAACCGTGTTTATGACGGTTACCGTTGGAACATGGCTCATTATCTTGACCCGATAGCTATACAACATTTTTTGATTACCGGTGCTAGTGACATTTCAGCATCACCGTTATATCAAAACCCCGGTTGGCCGCTACAAGCAGGACAGGGAGCCCAATAAGAACTCTCTTAAGTTATTACAATAATAAATTTAAAATGAAAGAATCATGAGAAAACTCAAATTTTTATTATATTGTTTCTTGTCTACTCTCTTCGCCTGTAGTAATGCAAATGAGATAGATCCTAATAATACAATTATAACCAAGCATCTGATGGTTAACGGAAAACCGTTCTTAATGTTAGGAGCTCAATTACGTACTGACTTCTTTTTACAACTGGATAAAAAGACACCGGAGGAACTGGCACCTTATTTTGAATTAGCTGCCAACATGAATATATTAGTCGTACAAGTACCAGTTGCGTGGAAAGATGTTGAAGCTGAAAAGGACATTTATAATACTGAATTAGTAGAAAAATATATTGAATTATGCGATAGATACCAACTAAAGTTGGAAATTCTATGGTTTGGTAGTTATATGTGCGGTTATTCTGTAGAAGGTTATATTCCCGACTATGTAATAAACAATACCTCAACTTACCCTGACCTTAAGCCTAGTGCAGCATTTGAAGGATGGTTAGGAAAACACTATTATCTGAAACCTAATACTCCAGCTTTAGTTGAACGCGAATCTAAAGCGTTGAAACAAATGATGGACGCCATTTATCATTATGACAATAACCATGGTCAGAAACACACTGTTATTGGTATTCAAGTAGAAAATGAGCCCGACATGTTAGCAACAAGACACAATCAGGAACATGGATATAGTCCAGAACAGTTATGGCCGGACTTGATCTCAATGCTGGACCAATTAGGGCAAGTTGTCAAAAACTCCGCATATGATTGCTACACACGAGTAAATCAAACAACAACATATTCGGATTATATGGAAAGAAGTGCAGAAATCGCAGCTACAGCAGGAATAGATTATGTAGGACTGGATCCTTATGAAAACAATATGTTAGGAATAGACAGCAAACTGAGAAGATTACGAAAAATAAAAGATAATTATGGCCACATTGCAGAAAATGGTGGTGAATACGCCAATAATGATCTTCTTACCTTAAAAGCAATAAGCCTTGGATGCGGATATGAAATATTCGAAGTTATTACCACTCCTCACCCTTATTTGGTAGACTGGACATTACGAGGAGTTTATAATCCGGATTTCACCCCCAAACCACATACACAGCGAATTGTAGATGCTTTCAAAATATTCAAAGGAGCATGGGTAGATTTGGCTTCCGCAGACGCCAAAGATATTATTGGTTTCAATTTGAAGTATGATGACGGACAAGAGCAAACTACAGAAAACCAGAATACTACTCATGCGGGCATCAAATGGAGCACTAGTTCCAGAGGAGTCGCTTTTGCAGTAGAGAGGAATAATTATCTAGTCGTTGCATCTACTCAAAACGATCAAATGACATTCAGAAATATACAAATAAAAAATATAGAAAAGGGGTATTATGACATTAATGGCAACTGGGTTTCTGATGAAAAAATGACACCAACAGGAAATCAACTCTCGCTGGAACCATGTATTGTTTATAAAATACAATTTTAAATTTATAAATCCAATGATATGAAAAAGAGTATTCTCATAATAGAAATATTATTTATGGCATTATTAGTCGGATGCCAGGATGATGACTCGCCCAATCTAATTATAGAAAAAGAAAGTATTCAAGCAGAATATAATGGTGGTACAATCAACATACCTATTTCTTGTAATATTGCATCTAAAGCAAATATTATTTATGAATCTGCAGAAGAAAATGGATGGATTTTTTTATTGCCAACTGTACTAAACGGAAACGGAGTATATTCACTAATGATAGAATCTTATAAGAACGTCTTGGATGACCGACATGCAACTCTTGTCATAACAGCCGGTAGTGAAACTAAAAAGGTCACAATTACCCAATTGGCAAAACCTTCGTTAGGTATTGATCCCGAAGCAATTATAGCTTCGGCACAAGCCAAAGAGTATACTGTTACTGTTACATGTAGAGCAGAATGGCAAGCAAGTGTCAATAAAGAAGCTATTTCCTGGTGTACATTAAGCAATGAAACGGGAACAGGAATCGGTAGTTTTACTATTCATGTCTCTGATTTAAGAAATGAAAAAGCACGAACCGCTGCTATTTCTATAACGTCCGGTGAACTTAATTACACGCTAAAGGTCAGCCAAGGTGAAGGCACAATAATCAACGGACTTGTTTGGGCTAATAGTGACGTCGCCGAACCTAACACTTTTACAGCCAGTCCGGATACACGCGGATTATTATACCAATATGATTCAAAAATAGGATATCCAAACAGCAGTCCTAACGAAGATCGAAACTGCCCTAAGGGATTTGAGACAGGATATTATGATACAGGATATAATACATGGAGGGACGAAAATAATCCATGCCCGCCAGGATGGAGAGTACCGACAATTGAAGAAATTAAAAATCTGGTAGGTACATCTTCAGAACCTAAATTCACATGGAAAGAACCCCAAGACAGCCACTTTGCAATACCTGGTGCCATTGTAGGAATTGCCCGAAGTGAAGGAGTACTTGCAACTAAAGAGGATATGAAAGGAGGAATTTTCTTACCACAATCGGGATACCGCCATAACGAAACAGGTTACCAAGAAACATGGTGGCCAGCAAATATCACTAGTATATCACGTCCCAACTCACCTCAAAACTGGGATAGACAAACCATTTGGATAGACGCTAATGGTAATATGGGAATTGATGAATATACTTCGAATAGAAAAGCTTATCCTGTTCGATGTGTAACAGATATAAAATAATTATAAATTACAGCATATGCATTACAAATTATTCAAGAACTGCTTTTTGCCAAAGTTAAACAAAAGTATCCTTTTGGCTATTCTCGTATTCTCGACCTTGTGCTCTTGCACAAGGCACGAAGAAAAAATGACTTGTATACCTGTTATATTTGATACTGATGCCGGCAATGATATTGACGACGTATTGGCCATGCAAATGTTATTCAATTATGAAAAAGCGGGTAAAATCGATTTATTAGGAATCACAATCAGTAAATCCAATCCTTATACTATAGAATATATTGACGGATACTGTCGCCTTAATGGGAGAAATGATATTCCGTTGGGATATGCATACAATGGAGTTAATCCTGAAGATGGTAATTATCTCCGCCAAACTATAGATACAATCATTGATGGAAATAAAATTCTATTCCCACAGAGGAGTATCAATAATAGTATACCGGAAGGATACAAACTATTACGTAAAATGTTAGCCGCACAAAAAGACAGTTCTGTCGTATTCATAGCCGTAGGACCGGAAACGAACCTGGCCAGATTGCTTACTTCCGAGCCAGATGAATATAGCACATTAAATGGTAAATCTCTCATCGCTCGCAAAGTTAAAGTTCTATCTGTCATGGCAGGGCGTTTTGATGAAAGAGTAGATCACCCGGAATGGAATATTCTCCAAGACCTGAATGCTGCCCAAACAACTTTTAAAGAATGGCCGACACCTATTATTGCCAGTGGTTGGGAAATAGGAACTAGCATCCTATATCCTCATCAAAGTATATTGAACGATTTTCCCGACAGCTATAAACATCCTCTCTGCGTTTCATATAAAATATATCAGAGAATGCCCTATGACCGGGAAACCTGGGATCTGACATCTGTATTACAGGCAATAGAACCGGAAAGTAATTATTTCAATTTATCGGAGAAAGGAATAATCACCATAGACAGCATCGGACAAAGTATTTTTTCTACTTCTGAAAATGGGAAACACCAATATCTCATAATGCAGAAAGAAGAAAATATCCAAACAATTATCAAAGCACTAGTCAATCAAGTGACTGGAAAAAAATAAAACTTTAAAAAGAATTCATTATGTATATAGTTAATAGTTATACACTAGCCGTCATCTTCTGTTTTATAACGATGATATGCTGGGGCTCTTGGGGAAATACCCAAAAAATGGCTAGCAAAAACTGGCGTTATGAGCTCTACTACTGGGATTATACCATTGGAATTTTACTATTTGCATTACTTCTGGTATTCACATTAGGAAGTTTCGGAAGCGGCGGTAGAAGTTTCTCTGAAGATATCCAACAACTAGATAACCAGTACATTATCAGCGCACTGATTGGTGGAGTAATCTTCAATGCGTCCAACATTTTACTTTCTGCTTCTGTATCCATGGCTGGAATGGCAGTCGCTTTCCCTTTAGGTGTCGGTTTAGCTTTAGTTTTAGGAGTATTTGTCAACTATTTCAGTGCTCCAAAAGGAGATCCTTTTTGGCTGTTTGGCGGAGTCATTTTAATTGTTATTGCCATTATATGCAATGGTATTGCGGCTGGAAAAAATAAAAAAGAAAATACTGGCAGCAATAAAAAAGGAATTATTTTAGCAGCTATCGCCGGTATACTCATGTCTTTCTTCTATCGTTTTGTAGCTGCAGCTATGGACCTGAACAACTTTGAGTCACCGACTCCAGGAATGGCAACACCCTATACTGCATTCTTTATTTTTGCTATTGGCATTTTCCTTAGCAACTTCTTCTTTAATACACTAGTAATGAAACATCCGTTTGTTGGTTCTTCCGTAAGTTACAAAGAATACTTTGCAGGGAAAATAAGTACTCATATGGTGGGAATCCTTGGCGGATGTATTTGGGGATTAGGTACAGCATTAAGTTATATTGCTGCAGAAAAAGCAGGAACAGCCATTTCGTACGCACTTGGACAAGGAGCTCCAATGATCGCTGCCTTATGGGGAGTATTTATTTGGAAAGAATTTATTGGTAGTTCTAAGTCGACAAATAGACTTCTTGGGGTTATGTTTATCCTGTTTGTCATAGGATTATCATTCATCGTTTTATCTGGAGGTAGTTAATAATATTATAGAAAAAGGGGAGGGGGGGCAAAAGGGTACCCCCTTTTTCTATAATTTAATTCATATTCAAACTGTTATATCCAACAAAGTTTCTCCCTTCGTATTCAATACTTTTATTCTTAACACCTCTTTTTTCTTTTCCAGAATCATCACGGTAGCACTGTCCATCTTATACCCTCCACCAATAATGACCGGGTAATTGTTTCCCAACTCACCTTTCGGATGATAGGCATACGTATGAGTATGAGCATTCAGGCTCACATTGAAAGGTGCTTTTTCCAATAATTTAGTCCATAGATCTGCACAGAGATTCTTTCCATCATTACCATAAAGCGGAATATGATGAATAAGGACACGTTTCTTTGCTTTCTTGAATTCTTTGGCAGACAGCTCTTTTTTCAGAAAATCAACCTGTTCATTACGTAATTGGGTAAAATCGTTCAAGCCATAATATACCCAATGGTCGTCCGGTTTATCTTCTCCACAATCCAACATGACGATACGGGTGTCTCCCCAGTTAAAAGAGGCATAAGTTTTATCTCCCACATAATCAAAATGATCACGCAAACCGATAGAATAGGCATTGCGGATTTCATGATTGCCACGCATAAAGAAAGTCGGTATGTGGTCGCCATACACTCCTTCGGTCAGTTCACTGATAAATGTGGTTGCCTGCTCGTGATCCATAGGATCATCCACACAGTCACCATTGAAAACAACAAAGTCATAGTTGATATTCTGTATCTGTTTGCATAAAGCACGAAAGGTTTTTGTATGCTGATGCAAATCATTGAAGACAATGGCAGTGAAAGAATCTGTATCGGTTGTTGCTGGAAGCGTAAATTCAGAGAAATCTGACTGGGCAGTATTTCCGAATACTTTCTTATATGCTTGATAAAGCAATATTTCTTGTGAACATACACGGTAATAATATTTCTGTCCCGGTATCAGATCGTTGATACGTATTTTATGCAGCTTGTTATTACAGACCACCTGACCGTCAACAATCATACGCGCACGTTCCAGCCGGGTAGTATCTGTGCCATATTCCACCCAGCAATAAGAAGGAACGGTTGTTTCCCACATCACAGTAATGCCATTACCCACAGGATTCTGCAAATAAGGTTTAGTACGGAATATCTTGTCTGCCTTTTCAGCAGTACGCAATTCCACAAGTATGGGACGATGGTCGGAAGCCATTGGCTCATTAACTACTCTCGCAGATATGATAGCAAATCCGGTAGCGTTTTGCTTTGACGCGGCAATATAATCAATGGTTTCTTTTGGATCGGGAGCAGGATAAGTATGCTTTTCCGGATTGGAGAGTATTTGAAAATCCTTTTGCAATTCTTTGATGAAATCGGATTCAGGTTCAGCATTCATATCCCCGGCTAGAAAAAGAGGCTTTTTATAGGAAGCAATCAATGACTTCACTATTTCCAAAGATTTCATACGGTCTTCTTCCGTTAATGACAGATGAGTACAACAATAAATATAATCCTCAAATTCTGCCAGAATCAAGGTGCGAGCCTCTTCTCTACCAGGTAAAGGGATAGTTTGTAAACGTAGCGGAACTTGCTTTGTCAACAGTCCGATTCCATATTTACCTCCTTCAAACTCTATAGCAGGTGCAAAACAGGCATGCATCTGTGTACGTTCAGCTATTTCACCCAGCACATATTTCTGCCCGCTCCGACGGGTCATACTGTCTACCTCTTGTATAGCCACAACATCAGGAGAAGCATTATTTATCACATTGGCTACCCGTTGAAAACTACAAATATCATCCATGCCATTCGCATTTTTAATATTATAAGTCATCAGTCTCAATGTATGTTGAGCCTGTACTGGAAAAATAAATAGAATGGCGGAAATGAGTAAAAAGATCTTTTTCATGTTCTTCAGTTTTGGGGGTTATGTTAAGTTCCCCCAAAGGTAAGAAAAAAATAAAAAGCCACAAAGATATGGATTCATACCTTTGCGGCCTCTTATTGTTAAGAATAACTTTTCTCTAAATGGGGGGATGAGAATAAAGCTATATTATTTACAAGGTCGATTTATTATCTTATTATTTCTTTTGCCACTTTGCGGTAGTATCCCACATTTGCGGATCTACGCTATTAAAGTGCCAAAAACCGATTTGAGAGATCCCCAGTTCATCAGCTAGTTCAAGTAGCGCCTCCGTACTTCTGGCATCACTTGCATAAAACATATGCCGATTACCATCAGTACCATCATACAGATACATGTTTACCTTTTCATAACATAACCAGGTAGGAGAAGGCAAAATTCCATTTATACTGTCAGGCACAGATTGGTAAATCTGCCTTCCTTTGATGCCGCCAGTTACAGCATAATCATTTGCATAAGCAGGCAACGCCATCACTAATTTATCATTTGGAATATGTTTCATCCAGAAAAGCATCGCCTCTCTAGTCCATAGATAATTAGACGTAGGTCCAATGCCCATACAATCATCCCTATGTTTGAGCTCGGGCTTATCTATCCCAGGTGCAAAATACATATCGTAACACATCACTCTAACTAAGTCGCAGGTAGTATTCAAAACTGCCGGATCGTGAAACATCTTAGTTTCGTTATCCTGATACAAAGCCGGATAAAAACTAACGCAATGGCTTAATTTCTTTCCAACAGCATGGAGTTCTTTTGAAGCCAGTTTCAGGAATTCGGTATATGCATCCTGAATATCAGGGCTCAAATGTTCGAGATCAAGATCTATTCCATCATATCCGTTTGCATTGCAATCGCTTACATACTTCTCAACAAGTGCCTTTCTTTTCTGTGGCGTATCAATCGTTTCTTCATTCCCACCTACAGCCTGATATACTTCGATATGATTCTGATGACATTCATCGATAAATGATTTCGGAGGATTCCCGAAAACGCTAATGGAACTAATAATCTCTTTCACTGGCTCTATATCCTTAAAAGAGCTTCCATCTATATAGACATACCAAGGAGCTACTTTCTTCTCCTGGGTGGTGGAAGAGAGTGTTTCCTGCTTGCAGGAAACACTCGTCATTACCAACATTACACAGCATATAGCTGTTCCAATTATACTTAAATACCTCATTGAATGTAAAGTAAACTGTTATTCTTCATCATAATTATACTTCTTATATTCTATATAGTCATATTTGACTGTATATGTCTTTGCAGTAGGCTTATCTCCTTGCCAGCCACCTCCATCAGCAAAGGTCATCATTGAGAATCCAAATTTAAACTGTGCCGGAGTATACCAAGTAGTAAATGTTTTCGCCACTTCACCATCTATAATCCATGCCGCCCAATATGCACCATCTGCATTAAGTCTAAGGTCAATAGTCAAAGTGTGTTTACCCGGATCAATAGGTACACCGTAAACTCCCATAGCTTCCGTATAACAACGTACCAGCATCTGACCAGGAACAGGAGGAACCGTACAAGCCGCACGATCATTTTCAGTACCCGAGAAAACAAACATAGAGAATGACCTTTCTTCAGCATTAGTTGCAGCGATATTACCACCTGCCAACCATTTTTCACCTACCCCTACCAAAGGAACATCTATTTCCCATGTATATTTTCCAGCTCCTATCTCCGGACCATAAACGAAGTTATTCCCGTTAGATAGATTCAAACTTCCATCCGCAATCGTTCCTCCATTGTTAGTCCATCCAACAGGAACAAAACCAGCTTCCTCAAAGTCCCACTTCACTGTTGTTCCCTCTGGTTCGGGAGGAAGTTGACCTTCGATAATCGGCTTCATTGAATAATCATAAGGAACATATTCAAGATAATCAAATAAGGCATAATTTTCTTGAGTTGCCGCATGATCGCCCATACCATAAAGATTCTCGACACTAGATATAGCACGGAAATAAGCCTCTTCACCATAATCTAATTGTGCCCTCTTTAAAACTTTACCATCAACCGACCACTCCGCCAGATATTTCTTATTTTCTAACTTCAAATCCAATACAAACGTATGCCAAGCATCCCCCTTAATAGGCGTGAATTCAGAGAAAAAAGGATTAGCCTGACTAGTCACAAGGCACAGCATATCATCTGGTCCGGCACTATGTGCTGCACGGTCTGCAGCTGTACCGGAACAAATTTCAAAATCCAATTCATGCCCATCGTCAAAATATAAAAATGCTCCAATACTAGCCCGGTCATTCATTCCGAATTTAGGGACATATATCCTCCATTCATAACGACCTGATCCGAATTGCGTTGTTGTCTGCACCTTGAAACGGTCCCCATTAGTACCTTCATACTCTTCACCTGCCCGGGTATAGATTCTTAACGCTTTTCCATCTTCACATTCGTCATTATCTACGATAGTGATCGGATTGATCCCTGCCACAAGCCCCGTCTTTTGCAATCCAGTAAAGTCACCGTAATTATAAATGGTTCCTTTATAGCCATCCTGAATAACTGTGATGGTTCGAAGTTCAGCACCTTTCGCCGCTATGGTCAAGGTTGCACTGCGTTTTGGGCCGTTATTCTTATCAGCAGCAATTGTTAGCGTACCATTACCAGTTCCTTCCAAAGGAGAAACTGTAAGCCAATTACCACCTGCCTGATCCACTGCTACTTCCCAAGCTGCTTCTGACGTAATATCTACAGTCTGAACTTCAGTAGAGGAGACTCCGAATGTCAAAGCATTTGTGGAGATTCCGCATGCAACAATCTCTGTTTTCTCTTTGAAGCTATCGCCGCATGATACTAAAGAGGCATTACATAATACACCTATTGCTAAATATAAATATCTTAGTTTCATAATGATTGTTTTTATTGTTTCACTCAGTTCTTCAAATTCGGATTAATAGACGAATCTACAAAAGGACGGGGAAGATACATCTTACTGTCATTCCACGTACCAGATACGGAAACAGCTTCTTTCCTGAAGACTCCAGGAGCCACTTCAATCTCCGGATTTAATTTTCTGTATTCAAAATGATCTTTAATGCGATTCATGCGAAACATATCCCTTGCTCTAGTGGCAATATTTCCCCAATAATATCCGGCTATTTCCCAGCCATGTTCATTATAGGCAGCTTCTGCCAGATCATCATACGACATGGTTGTCTTATAGATATCCCGGTCTGCAACAACAGATCCATTAGCACGATTACGTACCTCATTCAATAAGTTGACAGCTTCCGTGATACTACCTGTTTTTGAACGACCTACGGCTTCGGCATACCAGCAATATACTTCTGCCAAGCGAATAATCTGATGCGTCTTTTCTCCATTCTGATTCATCGAAATTTTCGGATTCGTATAGTCGAATTCTTCTCCAGTGGTCGTTTCTACTTTCTTCATGAAACAGGGAGCAACAACCACACGCGGCGCTTCCGGATTAGGATCTTCCCACCAATCACGTAACTGTGTTTCATTCTTCAATATAATTTTCGGAAAATAAGACGCATCTTTGCGTGAGCCTTTCGGGAAATCATACCAGAATTTAATTTCTCCGTTCGTATCTCCCCATCCACCGCCACCATAAGCATAGTCTGCCAGGAAATCGGCTAAAGGAGCATTAGTAAGTGCATCTATTCCCAAATTATAGTAAACACCAAGTAACACTTCTGGATTATTCTTATTATACTCCATCGAATATACTTGCTTATAATCAGGTAATAACTTGTAGTAATAAGTACCTTTCTTCGAAGCATCGATTACTTCTTTTGCCTTTGCAGCGGCCAGTTGATAATATTCTGTTCCCTTGTTCAACGGCCATCCTGCCATTGCCATATACACATAAGCCAATGTTGCTTTTACAGCTCCTTGACTAACAGCAATGTTTACCCCGTTTCTTGCGTAGGGTTCTTTAGTATAATTAGCAGGCACCATTGTCTCTGCCTTTTTCAGGTCAGAAACAATCAGTTCGTAAATTTCAGAAACGGTTGCCAATGGCATGTTGTAATTGATTTCATCTTTCACAACCATAGGTACCTCTCCCCAAGCCATTACAAAATAAAAGTAAGAATAGGCGCGCCAATAATAAGCTTGTCCAATGGCTGCATCTTTCTCTTCCTGGCTCACCTCCGGAGTTCGTCCGGCATTATCTATAATGAAATTAGCAGCTTTTACTAATCTCCAACGAGCTCCCCACAATTCAGTCACCCAAGTGTTATTGTCCGAAACATTATAAGTATCTACCTCACGCAACCCCTGTTTATTAGCTGCAGGGTGTGTAGAAATATCATCACCCATCACTGATTCGAAACCTGCCCAGATATTTGCATACATATCACTCGCAACTTTGGAATACATTCCATTCAGAGCCAAGTCCAGATCACCTTTTGAATTGAAGAAATTAGTCACCGCCAACTGCCCTTTAGGATCTTCTGTCAGTAAATCCTGGCAAGACACCATCCAAAGTGCTATCAATGCTAGTCCGACAGATTTGAATATTCTATATATTGTTTTCATATCCATGTATAGTTAAAAGATTAAAAGTTAAGTTTCATACCAAAAGTGAATGTTCTTGGAACAGGATAAGATCCCATATCCACACCATTAAAGCCATAATCGGATTCACTGTACACTTCTGGGTCCATACCTGTGTATTTCGTTAATGTAAACAGGTTTTGAGCACTGACCGACAGTTGAATATCGGCTACTTTCGTTATCTTCTTAGGAATATTATACGTAAGGCTTATATTTTTCAGTTTCACAAATGATGCATCTTCAAGCCAGAAATCGGAATCAGGATAGTTTCTATTATCTGAATTTTTATGACTTGCATACACAGCATCTGCTTTATTGGCTACTTTATCCCAACTTTTGTAATAAGCATCAGATAAAGAGATGAAACGATATACACCTGTCATAGATCCCATCGCATAGCGGCTTACGTTCAGTCTATCTTGTCCTAATGCAGCATTGATAAAGAGATTGAGCGTCCAGTTTTTCCAAGTAAATGTATTATTCCATCCGAAAGTCCAATTAGGCTCGGCCTGCCCTTTAGTAACCAGATCGTCAGCACCCGGATTGGTTGTCAAACTTCCATTAGATTGATGTTTATACAAGTTGGCACCCTGGTCATTAAAGTTTGCCCATTCATAAAGATAGAAAGAACCAATCGGATACCCTACTTTTTTAATTTGAATAGGACCACCGCCAATACTTGTATAATTCTCCCCAACGATAAAATCACTACCTGCCAGATCGATTATCTTATTCTTTAAATAAGATGCATTCAGCGATGTTTCCCAACCAAATATATCTTTGTCTGTCAAAGGAGTAGCTGTAATGGTGAATTCAACACCAGAGTTTCTAACTTCACCTTGGTTGACCCAGAAAGAGCCACCTCCGTTATATTGAGGAGCAGGTTTGCGAAGCAACAGGTCCTTAGTATCCTTTCGGAACCATTCGGCTGTAAAACTCAAGCGACCGTCTAAAACACTGGCGTCCAAACCTATGTTATACTGATAGGTGCTTTCCCATGTTACATCCGGTGTAGCGAGATTTCCAGTCCAATAACCGGTATGGATTGCATCGCTACCATAACCGTCATAATTTGTAGGAGCCAACATACCTAATGTTGTGTAAGCACCGATACTTTGATTACCAACAACACCAAAACTGGCTCTTAGTTTCAATTGCTGGACAATGTTTTGTTTGCTCATAAAGTTTTCTTTAGCAACATCCCAAGCAACAGCTGCTGACGGAAAATATCCCCACTTATTCTTCTTCTGAAACTTAGATGAACCGTCGGCACGGAAAGTACCTGTCAGCATATACTTCCCTTTGTAATTGTACATAATTCGACCAAGCCCGGACACAATAGCTTCTGCGGAATAGCCATTTTCTCCATCGCGTGTCTTTGCATTTTTTGCATTCCAATAACCAACAAATTCATTGGCTAAATCACTACCGGTCAGTTTTAAATTTCTACCTTCGGCGCCACTTGCTTCAAACACAGCGGTTGCAGTCAAATGATGATCGCCGAAACTTGTGTTATAAGTCACATTATTGGTATTCTGCCAGAAAAGATTCATCCTGCTCGCATTTTCCATACCACTAAGTTGACCGGGTTTTGCTAATGACGAGGTGAAAGAGTAACTCGGAACATGAGAGTAATTAGCAGCACCCTGTACAGACAATGTCAACCCTTTCATTATTTTGAAAGTCAAATCCATATTAGTATTCAAAGCATACACATATGAGTCACCATAATTTGCGACACGTGCACCATAAGGGTTTCCATTTACTGAATTATAAGGGTCCATATTATAAACGCCCGTTACCGGATCTTTCATTTCCATCGTAGGAGAATAGTTCAGAAAGTTCATAATGTCAATGCCCCCATTGTGACTGTGAGTACGTGAAGCATTAATTTTGGTAGAAAGTGTCAACCACTTAGTGAGTTCATTATCCAAATTTATCCGCAACTGTGCACGTTGATACTTGGTCGTGATGGTCATGGCTGTCATATTCAATACATTGGCGGAAATAAGATACTTATTTTTAGCCGTTCCACCCGAAATACCTAATTTATAGTCCTGACTAATACCGGTCTGCAACATCAAATTCTGCCAGTCAATGCCTTTGGAGCCATTCTTATAGGCTTCCATCTCATCATCTGCAAATGAGATACCATTATACTCCTTTAATGCAGTCGCATATTCATAAGCATTCAGTAAGTCATATTTTTTAAGAATGTTCGATACGCCTATAGCCACATCTGCATAAATCTGCACTTTACCTTCCACCCCTTTTTTAGTAGTTACCAATACCACACCATTAGCACCGCGTGAGCCATAAATAGCCGTTGCCGAAGCATCCTTCAGAACTTCAATAGATTGAATGTCAGCTGGATTTACATCCAGTCCACCAGACATAATGCCATCGATGACATACAAGGGGTCATTGCTGGTATTAAGAGAAGTAGTACCACGAACACGAACTTTAACTGTACCACCAGGTAAACCATTTACGCTCGTCACTGCCACACCTGCAGTACGTCCTTGCAGAATATCTTCCACCCGCTTTACCGGCTGATCCTTAAATTGTTTGGAAGAAACAGAAGCCACAGCACCGGTTATATCTGATTTTTTCACTACACCATATCCGATGACCACTACTTCACTCAATTGGTTCTGATCCTCCTGCATTGTAATCTTCAAACTGGTATTCGTTCCCAGTTTAACCTCTTTAGTCACGTATCCGATATAAGAGAATGATAGTGTAGAGCCAACAGGAGCACTAATCGAGAACTTTCCGGAAATATCCGTTACGGTACCAGTTTGTGCATCTTTAAGAGTTACGTTGACACCGATGATAGGTTCATTGCTGTCGGCATCCATAACAGTACCCGAATACTGCTTTGCAACCTGTGCATAAGTAGATGTAACTGCTGCAAAAAGAAATAGTAGCAAGCAGCCAAGCGTTTTTCTTAGATTATCCATATACTTTTCATTTAGTTAGAATATAATAATATTAGATTTTTAGGAATTTTAGATACAAGTCAAGGCATTCAAAATGTTCCCAACATTACTCCGCCACCTCTTCATTCTACAGTTTTAGGATGTATTCATAGTAAATAGTCTTTTTTTTAAGGTTTAATACTATTCCGTATTTAGTGTCAACTATGCAAATATAGGTGCAAAGCGTGGAAATAGAGATCAAATAACATCCATAATTAGTCCGCTACTGTTCAAAAGGAGTATTCTGAATATCCTTTCGAGCTATCTAATGAGCTTTGTGGACAAAAGAAGATGAAATCTATTGTACAGTTTCATAACTTCTTTTATATTTGCTCTATCAAAAGAACATAACTATGTCAAAAGCACACGTACTAAAGAGGTATTCTTTTCTAATCTGGATATTATTCTTTGTTCTTTCTACAAAGGCTGAACAACAAGACTACTACTTCAGACAAATTTCTTTGGAACAGGGATTGTCACAATCAAGAGTGCAGTGCATTTACAGAGATCATTTAGGAGTCATATGGATAGGTACCAAATGGGGGTTAAATAGTTATGACCAATCTGAACTGAAAAGTTATTTTCATGACCGGGAGCAGCCAAACTCATTGCCCGACAATTTCATTCGTTTTATTACAGAGGATCGTTTAGGCGATTTATACGTTTCTACCAATAAAGGAATTGCCATCTACAATAAAGCAGAAAATCAATTTCAGCCATTGAAATATAACGGGAAGCCATTTAACGCTTGGTCTTATCTTCAAATAGGTGACAATTTCCTGTTTGGAGGAGAAGAAACTTTATACCAATACAATCTAATGGATAAAAGTATTACGACGATCTTCCCCGACATTGATGGAGACAAGTTAAAATGTATCAATCGCATCTTTCAGTGGAGTCCCGATGTGCTGATAACCAGCAGTAAAAAAGACGGGCTTTGGATGTACGACTTGACAAAAAAGAAAATGTATCGATGTCCATTTGTAAAAGAGCGCGAGATAAACACCATATTTGTTGACTCTCAAAACCGGCTTTGGGTATCATTCTATGGCAAAGGAATAGCCTGCTACTCGAAAGAGGGGAAAAGGCTTTTCAGTTTATCCACCAAAAATTCCGGGCTCAACAACGATATCATTTTTGATTTTCTTGAAAAAGACAACCAACTTTGGATAGCTACTGACGGAGGAGGTATCAACATACTTGACTTCCAGACTATGAAATTCTCTCATCTTAAACATATTTCCGATGATGAACAATCCTTGCCGAATAACTCTATCTACCGGCTTTATAAAGATCAGATGGACAATATATGGATAGGCAGTATACACGGAGGATTATTCGCCATTAAGAAAGTGTTCATCAAAACCTATAAAGATGTTCCACTGAACAATCCCAATGGAATTAGCGAACGTACCGTGGTTAGCATCTTTGAAGATAAGGATACATTGCTCTGGATTGGAACAGACGGAGGAGGTATCAACTCATTTGACCAAAAAACGAATACATTTCATCATTACCCTACTACATACGGGGAGAAAGTTACCTCTATCACAAATTTTTCTGAAAATGAGCTCTTATTATCATGTTTTAATAAAGGGGTATTTACCTTTAATAAGAGAACCGCACAGATGCAACCTTTTCCCATTATCAATGACTCTATTTCGAAAAGAGAATTTTCATCCGGTGATTTGGTAAATCTATATGCTACAAAAGATAATATTTACATATTAGGAGCAAAAGTCTATATCTACAACAAGCATACCCGGCAAACATCTATTCTCTACGCACCCCAAATAGACATTCAACGCCAAATAGCTATGCAGGCAATTTATTCCGACGATACGCATCTGTATCTAATGGGAACCAATAACCTGTTTAAACTAAACTTCAAAACCAACGAACTGTCTTCATTAGTCAATATGAAAGAGGGAGATGATTTCACATCGGCCTGCCGGGATGATAAAGGTAACTTTTGGATAGGAAGTAATTTCGGACTGCTCTTCTATAATAAACAGACTGGAAAAACAGAAAAAATACATACCAACTTGTTCAACAGTGTATCCAGCCTTGCCTATGATAAAAAAGGAAAAGTCTGGATAGGAGCACAGAACATGTTCTTTGCGTATATTATCAACGAAAAACGTTTTGTTATCCTGGACGAATCCGATGGAGTTCCTTCCAACGAATTGATATTTACCCCTATTCCTGCTCTTCGTACTCCCAATCTGTATATGGGAGGTACTATGGGACTGGTACGCATTAATACGGATATTATTTTCGAAAGCAATTCGTCTCCTATTCTCAAGCTACTTGAAGTAAAACTGAATGGTAAATCAACTCTGAAACAGGTTAATAATAACTGTATTTCGATTCCCTGGAATCATTCATCGTTCAACATTAAAGTGATTGCTGACGAAAAGAACTCCTTCCGAAAACACCTTTTCCGATATGTCATCACAGGAAAAGACAAAATGGTGATCGAGAGTTATCTCCAGACACTCGAATTGGGTACATTAGCATCAGGAGAATATACCATCAGCGTATCCTGCGACACCTCCAACGGTGAATGGAGCCAGCCGACAGAGATCTTAACTATTATAGTCTCACCTCCTTGGTGGAAATCTACCTGGTTTATTATACTATGCATTTTCTTTGCATTTCTAGTGGCAGGAATGGTCTTCTTTAGTTTGATAAGAAAAAAAGAAAATCGGCTGAAACGTGAGATGCGGGAACATGAGAAGAAGATATATGAAGAGAAAATACGCTTCTTAATCAATATCAGCCATGAGCTACGCACCCCTTTGACACTCATCTATGCTTCCCTGAAACGAATTCTCAATAAAGAGGTGAAGCAAGACGAGCTACCGGAATATCTACAGGGGGCATTCAAACAGGCGAATCAGATGAAAGATATTATCAACATTGTGCTTGATACACGCAAAATGGAGGTAGGACAGGAAGTGCTACACATCTCTTCGCATCCTTTGCACAAGTGGATACAGGAAGTGGCAGAAACATTTCAAACTGCATCTAAAGCCAAAGAAATTGAAATTACATACGACTTTGACGACAGTATACAATCTATCGCGTATGATGACACTAAATGCAAAGTTGTTCTTTCCAATCTGATTATGAATGCTTTGAAATATAGTCCTAATCAGACTCGTATTGTTATAAAAACCATCCGTACAAATGAAAGTATACAAATACACGTACAAGACCAGGGAATCGGATTGGATAATGTAGATATAAAGAAGCTCTTTACCCGTTTCTACCAAGGCAAACATAATGAGGGAGGAAGTGGTATCGGTTTATCTTATGCTAAAATGTTGATTGACTTACATGGAGGCAGGATGGGCGCTTTCAATAATAAAGACAGAGGGGCCACATTCTTTTATGAAATACCGGCTAATCTACAAGAACAAGAAGTATCATGTCCTCAACATTCCTACCTCAACGAACTTTTAAGTTCTCCGGAAGAAGAAGAGAAAATAGAATCCGGTTCTTTCTCTCTACAAGGATATTCACTGTTGATTGTAGAAGATAAACAGGACTTAAGAGAATTCTTAAAAAATGCTCTTAAGGATAAGTTCAAGAAGATCTATCAGGCAGAAAATGGATTGGTAGCGTTGGAAGTTATTAAGCAACAGCAACCGGACATTATAGTAAGTGATGTAATGATGCCACAAATGAATGGCTATCAGCTATGCAAGGAAATTAAAGAGAATCTGAATATTAGCCATATCCCTGTTATTCTACTTACCGCCAGAGCCGATTCTGAAAGCCAGATGTTAGGATACAAATTAGGAGCCGATGCCTATTTGCCCAAACCATTTGAAATGGAAATGCTCCTTAGCGTGATCCAGAACCAGATGAGAAATCGTGAATATATTAAATCCAGATACAGGGGCAATCAATTCATTCTGTCTCCGCAAGAGGCTACTTTCAGCAATGCGGATGAACAATTTATGATTAAATTGAATGAAATGATCGATCAGAATCTGTCTCAACCAGATCTGGACGTAAAATTCCTGACTGCTCAAATGGCTATGAGCCGGACATCCTTATATAATAAGATCAAGGAACTGACCGGCATGGGAGCAAACGATTATATCAATCGTAGAAGAATCGACAAAGCAATCATTCTTTTAACTCAGTCTGACATGAGCATTACTGAAATATCAGAGCAGGTAGGTTTCACTTATCAACGATATTTCAGTACGTTATTTAAAGAAATGAAAGGAATGACTCCTTCTCAATTCAGAGCACAACATGGTTCCACCCAACAACAATCAGAGTAGATTCAGCACTTTAGTTTATCATTTATATAGAAATTATACTCCCCGGAACAGAGCGATTAGGATTTCCAGTGCAGATTTGGACGTTTCATGATTTGAAATGACTAAAATCTGATGAGTAGAATAAAGCATTCGACTACTTTTGCAGCAAGCAATTGATAGAAAACGAATACACTTAAATTCAATTATTATGAGAAACTACTATTTAACTCTGTTACTAATATGCATTTGCGGCCTTTGCTTTGCACAGCAACAGACCAATGACACCGTTACTAAAAATCCGCCAAACAAAGAATGGAACTTCAACAATCTGGATGGATGGGAATACGGACATCAAGATAACAACCCGGATAATCAATGCATATTAGAGAATGGTTACTTACGGATCTTTACACGGGCTAACTCGGTGGATCGGAAAAAGGTTCACACTGTAGAACGGATTTATACAACAGGAAGATATACCTGGCGTACTCATATCCCGCAAATGGGAATAGGAGATCAATGTAGCGTGGGTTCGTGGATATACCATGACGACCAACATGAATTGGATTTTGAAGTCGGATATGGTAAAGATACAGTTCGCAAGGAGTTAAATGCAACTCCCGACGAAATGATTGCTTATATGACATCGCAGGCATATCCTTTTTCTTCCGTTCCTGTAGTAATCAAGACCGGATGGCATCTGTTCGAAATTGATCTGACATTAAAAAACGGGAACTATTACATCACCTGGTTAATAGACAACGAGCCCAAACATGAACTTCAACTGGAATTTGGGAAAGACATTGCATTCCATATTTTTTGCAGTGTAGAGAATCTTAAATTTATTGGAGAACAACCGGCACAGCAGGAAAATTCCGGATTGTTTGATTTCGTCAGATATACATATCATGACTAAATATCAAATAGCCCTCGCTACAAATCTGTAACGAGGGTATTTTTTAGAGGAGTCATTCCTCCTCTTGCTAATGTTATGTTTATGTGCTTTTTATATCTGAATATGTCAATCAGATAATCCCCCTCACTCGGTCATCGAATGCAGAAAGTGCAGCTTTCGCTCCTTCGCCCATAGAGATAATGATTTGCTTATAAGGAACCGTAGAAACATCTCCGGCTGCATAGATACCCGTCACATTCGTACGGCAATGTGCATCAATCATGATTTCGCCCGGTCGGTTGGTTTCCACTATGTCGCGGAATACACTGCTATTCGCAGAAAGCCCGATCTGTACAAATACACCATCCAACTCAACCAAACGTTCTTCTTCCGTTTTACGATCTTTGATGCGCAGGGCAGTCAGTTTATCACCATTTCCTATCACTTCCGTAGTCTGTGAACTTACAAACACTTCCACGTTCGGCAATGATTTAAGTCGATCTTGAAGTACACTGTCTGCTTTCAACTCATCCATAAATTCAAAAACAGTGACTTTGGAGCAGATAGCAGCCAAGTCAATCGCTGCCTCAATGCCGGAATTTCCTCCACCTACTACTGCTACATGCTTTCCCTTATAAAACGGCCCATCACAATGAGGGCAGAAAGCAACACCACGACCGATATACTCCGCTTCTCCCGGAACATTCAGTTTACGCCAGCTTGCACCGGTTGCAATAATCAGTGCCGGAGCCAGGAATTTCTCACCAACAGAGGTAGTGATCTGCTTTTGTTTTCCAACCACTTCTACTTTTTCTACTTTACGATGCTCCAGCAAATCCACCGGATAACGCAACAAGTGAGTTTTCAAATTATCGGCAAGTTCATTTCCTGTCGTTTCCGGAACAGAAATTAGATTTTCAATACCCACCGTTTCTTTCACCTGTCCGCCAATACGCTCGGCCACGATAGCTACACGCAACCCTTTACGGGCAGAATAAATAGCTGCCGATACTCCAGCAGGTCCTCCACCGGCTACAATCACATCATATTCTTTCACCTCTGCATTCGCTTTGGTTTCGTCAATACCATATTGATCTTCCAACTTGGCAAGCAATTCGCCAAATTCACCACGGCCTACATGAAGCAATTTTCCATCTGCAAAGACAGAGGGTACTCCTTGTATCTTCAGTGCATCTACTTCATCCTGATAAAGCGCACCGTCTACCATTTCATGCGTAATAGCCGGATTCAAAGTAGTCATTGCATTCAGAGCCTGCACCACGTCAGGACAGTTCGTACAAGTCAACGAAACATAAGTGGTCAGATGTATCGGGCCTTTCAGTGCTTTCACACGGTTGCAAACGGCCTCATCGGGAAAGTTCTTTCCTTTGCCATCCAGATTCAGGACAGCCAAAAGCAATGACGTGAACTCATGTCCATTAGGAATACCCCAGAATGTAATTCCGGTGCGGTCGCCATTCTTCAGTAAAGTAAACTTCAATGCGTCTCCCTCATTCACTACACAAGTGATATGATCGGAACAATCCGCTACATCTCCCAGCAGCTCCAATAATTCTGTTTTGTTTTCGTGGCTGGATGATACGGATATATCAAAAGTAAAGTTTGCCTCCAGCCCAGCAAAAATACCCTTTAATTGTTCTTTTAATGCAGATTCTAACATATCTTTTTCCCTTTCATTTTTTTAAAAGAAAGGCCGGCAGCGTCTCCCGTTACCGGCCTCCCATAATCACCATTATCAAGATCTATCAAATCTTACCTACCAGGTCAATGCTTGGTTTCAGGGTAGACTCACCCTTCTTCCATTTAGCCGGGCAAACTTCTCCGTCATGGCTGGCTACAAACTGTGCAGCTTCCACTTTACGAAGCAATTCACTTGCATCACGGCCAATATTGTTATCATTCAGTTCCACCACTTTAATCTTTCCTTCCGGATTGACAACGAATGTACCACGATAGGCCATACCCTCTTCTTCGATATATACACCCAGTGCACGGCTCAAAGCGCCAGTCGGGTCTGCCAACATCGGATATTGAATCTTGCGAATACTTTCAGAAGTATCATGCCAGGCTTTGTGCACGAAATGAGAGTCAGTACTTACCGAATAGATTTCTACACCCATCGCTTTGAACTGGTCGTACTTTTCAGCCATATCCACCAATTCAGTAGGACATACGAAAGTAAAGTCGGCAGGATAGAAGAAAAGAATCGCCCATTTACCTTTCAGGTCATTGTTGGTTACAGTCTTGAAAGCTCCGTTGTGAAAAGCCTGAACACTGAATTCAGGAAGTTGAGAATTTAAAATTGGTTCCATAATCTTTATTGCTTTTATTGTTATTAATTGATTTGACTTATAACATCAGAAACAACGTTTTGTTTTTTGTTTCTGATGCAAAGATAAAGGCAGAAACCCCGCCTTTGCAAAAAAAGCCCAATCGAATATTTCTATGCTGTGATAGATGAAATTAATAAAAGCATTTTATACCTTTGCGTGTATAAACAAAAAAACTGGAAGTATATACGATTATGAAACATCCTCTAGCTCAATTCCTATATTGTCCCGAATGTGGTTCTCCGCATTTCAAAGTAAATAACGAAAAGTCCAAAAAATGTACAGATTGCGGCTTCGTCTATTACTTTAACCCTTCCGCCGCCACCGTAGCACTCATCTTAAATGAGAAAAACGAATTGCTTGTTTGCCGGCGTGCTAAAGAGCCGGCAAAGGGAACTCTCGACCTTCCCGGAGGATTTATCGATATGAACGAGACAGGTGAAGAAGGCGTAGCCCGTGAAGTGCTGGAAGAAACAGGGTTGAAGGTAAAAAAAGCAGTTTACCAGTTTACACTTCCCAATATTTATGTCTATTCAGGTTTTCCTGTACACACACTCGATATGTTTTTTCTGTGCACCGTAGAAGACATGAGCCATTTTTCGGCAATGGATGATGTAGCAGATTCTTTCTTCCTGCCTCTCTCTGAAATTAATCCGGAAGATTTTGGACTAGATTCTATTCGCCGAGGACTTAAAAAGTTTTTATCTGGCAGATAATTCGTTAAAATATAACAAATTACAGAAACATTTCCCCTTTCATTCTGTCTTATATTTTAATGAGCTTTAAATTAATAGCTATTAAAATACGTCATTGAAAGATATATAGTACTTTTGCATAAACACCCGATTATGAAAAAAGAAATTACTAGACTCATTTGTGCTGCCATCTGCTGCACGCCCATTATAGGATTTGCCCAGACAGGTGACAAGTTCACTTCGACTGACAATCTTTATAAAGAAGGAAAAGAACTTTTCCAGGAAAGAAATTATGCAGCTGCTCTGCCGGCATTGAAAGCATTTGTAAAACAAAAGCCTGCAGCCAGCCTTCTTCAGGACGCAGAGTATATGCTAGTCAGTTCGGCTTACGAACTGAAAGACAAAAACCGCATCGAACTCCTCCGCAAATATCTCGACCGTTATCCTGATACTCCATACGCTAACCGCATTTATGCGCTGTTAGCCTCCTGCTATTTCTACGAAGGAAAATATGATGAAGCACTGGCACTCTTCAACTCTGCCGACCTCGATTTGTTAGGTAATGAAGAACGGGACGACTGCACCTACCAACTGGCTACCTGTTATCTGAAAACCGATAACCTACGAGAAGCAGCCATCTGGTTTGAAACTTTGCGTGCCAACAGCCCCAAATACGCCAAAGATTGTGATTACTATCTTTCCTACATCCGCTATACACAAAAGCGTTATACTGAAGCGTTGAAAGGCTTCCTCCCCTTACAGGACGACTCAAAATACAAAGCACTCGTCCCTTATTATATAGCCGAAATTTATACGCAGCTCAAAAACTATGATAAGGCACAAATTGTAGCACAAAACTACCTGTCAGCCTACCCGAATAACGAGCACGCAGCAGAAATGTACCGTATTCTGGGAGATGCCTATTACCATTTCGGACAATATCACCAAGCCGTAGAAGCATTCAACAATTACTTGAATAAGGATCGCTCGGCTCCCCGCCGGGATGCCCTTTATATGCTGGGACTCTCCTACTACCAAACAAAAGTATACTCCAAAGCAGCCGAAACATTAGGTAAGGTGACAACTGACAACGATGCCCTTACCCAAAATGCATATCTCCACATGGGACTCTCTTATCTGCAACTGGCAGAGAAAAACAAAGCACGCATGGCTTTTGAACAGGCAGCCGCCTCCAATGCTAATATGCAAATCAAGGAACAGGCAGCTTACAATTACGCTCTTTGCCTGCACGAGACTTCTTTCTCCGCTTTCGGTGAATCAGTTACTGCCTTCGAGAAATTCCTGAATGAATTTCCGACTTCTCCTTATGCTGAAAAAGTCAGCAGCTACCTGGTAGAAGTTTACATGAATACACGTAGCTACGATGCAGCTTTGAAATCAATCGACCGGATTGCCAAACCAAGCGCGCAAATATTGGAAGCCAAACAAAAGATACTGTTCCAATTAGGAACTCAATCTTTCGCTAACGCCGACTTCGAACAAGCTCTGAAATATCTGAACCAATCCATTGCCATCGGACAATACAATCGTCAAACCAAGGCAGACGCTTACTATTGGTGCGGAGAATCCTATTACCGTCTAAACCGAATGGTAGAAGCCGCACGTGATTTTAATGCTTATCTGCAACTCACCACCCAACCCAATAACGAAATGTATGCGCTTGCCAATTATAACTTAGGATATATCGCTTTCCACCGGAAAGACTATACGCAAGCAAGCAATTATTTCCAAAAATACATTCAACTGGAGAAAGGTGAAAATGCAACCGCACTTGCCGATGCATACAATCGTATTGGTGACTGCCACCTGCATGTACGTAACTTTGAAGAAGCCAAACAGTATTATTCGCAAGCCGAACAAATGAATACTTCTTCCGGAGACTATTCTTTCTATCAGCTGGCTCTTGTATCCGGTCTGCAGAAAGACTATACCGGTAAGATTACCTTGCTGAACCGTCTGGTAGGAAAGTACCCTGCTTCTCCTTATGCCGTAAACGCTATTTACGAGAAAGGGCGTTCCTATGTTTTGATGGACAACAACAATCAAGCCATTACCTCTTTCAAAGAATTGCTTACTAAATATCCTGAAAGCCCGGTCAGCCGGAAAGCTGCCGCCGAAATCGGATTATTATATTACCAAAAAGGAGATTACAACCAAGCAATCGAAGCCTACAAACAGGTTATCGAAAAATATCCGGGCAGTGAAGAAGCACGTCTTGCCATGCGTGATTTGAAATCTATTTATGTAGACCTCAACCGCATCGACGAATTTGCTGCTTTAGCAAATGCTATGCCAGGACACATCCGTTTCGATGCTAACGAACAAGACTCGCTTACGTATGCCGCCGCAGAAAAGATTTATGCACGAGGCAGAATGGAAGAAGCCAAAACAAGCCTCAACAAATACCTGCAAACTTTCCCGGAAGGAGCCTTCAGCCTGAACGCACATTATTATCTCTGCCTGATCGGAAACGAACAGAAGAATTATGATATGATTCTTCTCCATTCCGGTAAGTTGTTGGAATATCCAAACAATCCGTTTGCAGAAGAAGCACTGATCTTGCGTGCTGAAGTGCAATTCAACCAGCAAAATATGGCTGAAGCATTGGCTAGCTACAAAATGCTGAAAGAAAAAGCAACCAACGTAGAGCGCCGCCAACTTGCTGAAACGGGTATTCTGCGTTGCGCCTTCCTATTACGAGATGATATAGAAACCATCCATGCAGCTACCGACCTGCTTGCAGAAGCCAAACTTAGTCCGGAGCTAAGAAATGAAGCTCTTTATTACCGTGCTAAAGCCTACACCAAGCAAAAGGCTGACAAGAAAGCAATGGAGGACTATCGTGAACTGGCCAAAGACACACGTAACCCTTACGGTGCCGAAGCTAAATATCAGGTTGCACAATCCCTCTACGACGCAAAAGAATATGCCGCTGCAGAGAAAGAGTTGCTCAACTATATAGAACAGAGTACGCCACATGCTTATTGGCTAGCGCGCAGTTTTATCCTTCTATCCGACGTCTATCATGCTACGGGTAAAGATCTGGACGCACGCCAATATCTGCTAAGTCTGCAACAAAATTATCAAGGGAATGACGATATTGAAAGCATGATTGAAAGCAGACTTAGTAAATTGAAAGTTGAGAATTGAGAATTAAAAAATAGAAAAATATGAAACGATCTCATTATATAATAGGGGGACTCGCATTGGCTATGTCAATGCCATCCTGCCTTCAAGCCCAAACCACCCAATCGAAGGATACAACAATGACCCGCACGGTCGTTGTGGAACAAGAATATAACCCGGACATTATGGACGCTTCGAAAGTAAACGTCCTGCCTAAAGTAGAAGAACCGACAGTGAGCAAGAAAGAAGTAGAATATGCTACAACATTCTTTCCGGCCACTTCCGTTCCGGCAGGCCTGATGCGCCCCTATACCGGAAAAGAAGTTCAACCCGGCACTACCCCGGGATATGTACGTGCCGGATATGGTAATTATGGCAATTTGGATATTCTTGCCAATTATCTATTCCGTCTGTCGCAGAAAGACAAATTGAATGTACGTTTCCAAATGGATGGAATGGATGGTAAGTTAACTCTTCCTTTCACAAATGGAGAGAAATGGAATGCTTTCTACTATCGCACACGCGCAAATGTAGATTACACACACCAATTTAATAAACTGGACTTAAATATTGCCGGAAACTTCGGATTGAGCAACTTCAACTTCCAACCGGAAAGCGTAAACAGCAAGCAGAAATTCACATCCGGTGACTTCCATGCGGGCATTCATTTCACTGATGAGACTGCACCACTGCGTTTCAACGCAGAAACAAATCTGTTGATGTATGAACGTCAACATAACATGTTCAATGAATCTGAAGCCAATACAGGTATCAAGGAAACAATCATACGCACCAAAGGCGATGTCACGGGAGCTATCGGCGACCAACAATTAATAACTATCGCTTTGGAAATGAACAATCTTCTCTACAACGGATATACAAAGAATGTTTCCACCGGAGATGAATACTTCAAAAACTACACAACGCTTCTTTTAAATCCATATTACGAACTGGATAATGATGACTGGAAACTGCATATCGGAGCCAATGTAGATTTATCTTTCGGATTTGACAAGTCTTTCCGTATCTCACCCGATATCACTGCACAGTATATTTTTTCTGATAGCTACATTGTTTATGCAAAAGCAACCGGCGGTAAGCAATTGAATGATTTCCGCAGATTAGAAAGTATCTGTCCTTACGGTGAACTGCCGGAGGCAAATACCACTGCCACTTTGGGATACGTACAACGTCCTTATGATACTTACGAGCAAATCAACGGTAGTATCGGATTCAAAGCAAGCCCTTATCCGGGACTTTGGTTCAACGTGTTCGGTGGTTATCAGAATCTAAAGAACGACTTATCTTATTTAGGTTTTGACCCAAGTAATATTCATTCAGGTTCTTACCTTTCTTTTGCTCAAGATAATACAGAAAATCTCTACCTTGGCGGTGAAATCAGTTACGATTACAAAGATATCCTCGGAATATCAGCTAAATATACTTACCGTAATTGGGACAGCAAAACAGAGGAGTATCTGTTGGCTGTGAAACCAGTCAGTGAAATGTCTTTCAATGTACGTATTCATCCGATCTCTGCTCTTAACATAAATCTGGGTTATGATTACATCAACCGGAAAGAAGTGAAAGAGTATGCAAAAATGACCGCAATTAATGATTTGCATATCGGAGCCAGCTATAATGTATTCAAAGGAGTATCCGTTTATGCGCAAGTACATAACCTGCTGAACAAGAAATATCAATATTATTTAGGTTATCCTACGGAAGGATTCAATTTCTTAGGAGGATTGAGTTTCCGGTTCTAAATTAATGAAAGGGGCGTTTCCATTTCTGGATAACGCCCCTTCTCAAAAACTTAGGGATATTCCTAAAATAATAAAATTTAAGGCAACTAATTCATTGCGAGTTAGTTGCCTTTTTTGTATCTTTAAGC
>NZ_JADPLO010000042.1:0-59371 GCF_015667765.1 Bacteroides sp. 1001302B_160321_D4
AAATTCAGATTGTCGTTTTTACGTAGGGCGTTGCCCTACGCTATATAATTAAGCCCTTTCAGGGCACTCCGCAAAATGATCATTTATCTCATTTCTGCACCGATTTGAACTAAAACCGGAAATTCGGATTAAGCCAGAAGCCAGTCCGTTGGATTCCGCTTAATTTAAAAATAAGAATCCCTAAAAATTTCTCTTTTATCTCTTATTATCAAAAAGTTTTATTAGTTTTGCTCTTCATTATATCTCAAACTCTTAAAATAGAAGCAAATGAAAAAAGGTTTGAAAATCGCAGCTATCACCGTAGGAGTAATTATCATTCTGATGTTCCTTCTTCCTTTCGCCTTCCAAGGAAAGATAGCCGACATTGTAAAAACAGAAGGCAACAAGATGCTTAACGCACAATTTGACTTTAAGAACCTTAACATTAGTCTGTTCCGCAATTTTCCACAGGCTTCTGTCACTCTCGAAGATTTCTGGTTGAAAGGTACGGGTGAATTTGCCAATGACACCCTTGTACAAGCCGGAGAAGTTACCGCCGCAGTCAACTTATTCTCCCTTTTCGGAGATAGCGGTTACGATATTTCTAAAATATTTATTGAAGACACGAAGTTACATGCCATTATCTTGCCGGACGGACGTGCCAACTGGGATATCATGAAACCGGATACAATAGCAACAGCCGAAACGCCTGCAGAAGAAGAAGCCTCTTCTCCTTTCAAAGTCAAGCTGCAACGCTTTGTTATCAAAAACATGAATCTGATTTATGACGATCAACAAGGAAAGATGTATGCTGATATCCGTGACTTCAACGCTATTTGTGCCGGAGACTTAGGAAGCGAACGTACCACTCTGAAACTGGAAGCGGAAACCAAATCACTCACCTACAAAATGAATGGAATCCCTTTCCTGGCAAATGCCAATATCTCCGCCAAGATGGACGTAGACGCCGACCTTGCCAACAACAAATACACATTGAAAGACAACACTATCCGCCTCAACGCCATTCAGGCAGGAATCGACGGCTGGGTAGCCTTGAAAGACCCGGCTATCGACATGGACTTGAAACTTAACACGAATGATATAGGCTTCAAGGAAATTTTGTCATTGATTCCCGCCATTTACGCCACAGAATTCTCCAGCCTGAAAACAGACGGAACTGCAACGCTTACCGCAACGGCCAAAGGTATCCTGCAAGGAGACACCGTTCCATCATTCAATATTGACATGCAAGTCAAGGATGCTATGTTCCGCTATCCGGCTCTACCGGCAGGAGTAGATCAAATCAACATCAGTGCCAACGTTCAAAATCCGGGAGGAAATATTGACCAAACTACGGTCAACATCAATCCGTTCAGTTTCCGCCTTGCCGGAAATCCGTTTAGCCTGACTGCTACTGTGAAAACGCCGATCAGTGATCCGGATTTTAAAGCAGAAGCGAAAGGAGTACTCAACTTAGGTATGATCAAACAAGTCTACCCGCTTGGAGACATGGAGTTGAACGGTACCATCGATGCCGATATGCAAATGTCGGGACGCCTCTCATCCATCGAAAAAGAAGAATACGAACGTATACAAGCTTCGGGTACTATCGGACTGACGGGCATGAAACTCAAAATGAAAGATATGCCGGATGTAGAGATTAAAAAGTCTCTCTTCACCTTCACTCCGAAATACCTCCAGTTGAGTGAAACAACCGTCAACATCGGAAAGAACGATATCACCGCCGACAGCCGGTTTGAAAACTACATCGGTTATGTATTGAAAGGTAGCACATTGAAAGGAAACCTGAATATTCGTTCCAACTACTTCAATCTGAACGACTTCATCACCGCTTCTGCCGATGAAGCCTCCACATCAGAAGCTGCGTCCACCGACTCTGTAGCTACAGCCGCCACAGGTATTGTTGAAGTTCCCCGTAACATCGACTTCCAAATGGACGCTAACCTGAAACAGGTGTTATTCGACAAGATGTCTTTCAATAATATGAATGGCAAACTTGTTGTAAAAGATGGCAAAGTGGATATGAAAAACCTTTCCATGAACACCATGGGTGGTAATGTAGTGATGAACGGCTACTACTCCACCGCCAACGTAAAGAAGCCGGAAATGAAAGCCGGATTCAAGCTCTCCAATATCGGTTTCGCACAAGCTTACAAAGAACTGGATATGGTGCAGAAAATGGCTCCTATCTTCGAAAACCTGAAAGGTAATTTCTCCGGAAGCATCAATGTCCTGACAGATTTGGATGCAGCCATGAGCCCCGTACTGAATACGATGCAGGGTGACGGTAGCCTTTCCACCCGCGACCTTAGTTTAAGCGGAGTAAAAGCAATCGACCAGATAGCCGATGCCGTGAAGCAACCCAGCCTGAAAGACATGAAAGTGAAAGACATGACATTGGATTTCACCATCAAAGACGGCCGCGTAGAAACCAAACCGTTTGATATCAAGATGGGAGACTACACACTGAATCTTTCCGGCAGCACAGGACTCGATCAAACCATCGACTATTCCGGTAAAGTGAAACTGCCCGCATCCGTAGGCAATATCTCTAAGTTAATGACTCTTGACTTGAAAATCGGAGGTTCGTTCACCTCTCCGAAAGTCAGTGTAGATACTAAAAGCATGGCCAACCAAGCTGTCGAAGCCGTAGCCGATGAAGCAATCAGCAAACTCGGACAGAAACTTGGACTGGACTCTGCCGCTACCGCCAACAAAGACTCAATCAAACAGAAAGTCACAGAGAAAGCTGCGGAAAAGGCACTAGATTTCTTGAAAAAGAAACTCAAATAAAAAGAGAAGATAATAACCATTTAACCCCACTCATCCCTCCTCTTTCTCCTTTGCGAGAGGGAAGGGATGAAGCTTTTAATATGCTACTGAAACTATATGATAAAAACAATAACCCGCAGGATTTACAACGAATCATCGATATCCTGAATGACGGCGGACTTATCATCTATCCTACCGATACGATGTACGCCATCGGCTGTCATGGTCTGAAGGAACGTGCCATAGAACGGATATGCCGGATTAAAGAGATAGACCCTCGAAAAAACAATCTGTCCATCATCTGTTATGACTTAAGCAGTATCAGCGAATACGCGAAAGTAGACAATAACGTATTCAAACTGATGAAGCATAATCTTCCGGGACCATTTACCTTTATTTTGAACGGCACCAACCGGTTGCCGAAAATCTTCCGCAACCGGAAAGAAGTAGGTATCCGTATGCCGGACAACAACATCATCCGTGAAATCGCACGCCTGCTGGACGCTCCCATTATGACCACCACACTGCCATACGAAGAGCACGAGGACTTGGAATATATGACTGATCCCGAACTTATAGATGAAAAGTTCGGCGACATCGTCGATCTGGTCATTGACGGCGGTATCGGAGGTATAGAACCTTCAACGGTAGTGAAATGCACGGACAACGAACTGGAAATCGTCCGACAGGGAAAAGGCTGGCTGGAAGAGAATTAATTCCGCTGACAGCTATCCCTAACATACAAAATGGGCTGCAATCAATTCAACACTGATGCAGCCCATTCTCTTTTTATAGAATCAGTTTTATGCTTACTTGATCAAAGATTCCGGATCTAAATGAGCAGACTCGATATCTTTGAAGTAACGGTAAGTACCTACTTTCAATTCCGCCGTAGCAGCATCATCACAAACAATAATACCTTTTTCATGCATTTGCAATGCACTGATTGTCCACATCTGTGTGATAGCACCTTCTACTGCATGATACAAAGCACGAGCTTTGTTATGACCGTTTACAATAATCATCACTTCTTTTGCAGAAAGCACAGTACCCACTCCCACTGTCAAAGAAGTCTTAGGAACTTTGTTGATGTCATTATCGAAGAAACGGGAATTAGCAATGATGGTATCCATTGTCAATGTTTTCTGACGAGTACGTGAAGTCAATGAAGATCCCGGTTCGTTGAACGCAATATGTCCGTCAGGACCGATACCGCCCATGAACAGGTCGATACCACCGTATGACTTGATCTTTTCTTCATAACGTGCACACTCTGCATCCAAATCCGGAGCATTACCATTCAGAATATTCGTATTCTCCGGTTTGATGTCGATATGACCGAAAAAGTTATTCCACATGAAAGAATAATAGCTTTCCGGATGTTCTTTCGGCAATCCTACATATTCGTCCATGTTGAATGTTACCACATTCTGGAAGGAAACGATTCCTTTCTTATTCAGGTCGATCAAAGCTTTATACATACCCAGAGGAGAAGATCCGGTGGGGCAGCCCAATACAAATGGTTTTTCGGGGGTTGGATTGGCAGCTTTTATTTTAGCAGCAACATAATGTGCAGCCCACAGAGATACGGACTGATAGTCCGGCTGAATAATAAGTCTCATAAGTCGATTGTTTTATAGGTTAGTTAATAAATTATTATCTCATTCACAGTTTTAACGATCTTTCTTCAAACGATCCGCCATGGCACGTGCCAGATTTTCACATTGAGTATAAGTCAGGTCTTTCATTGCCTGTTTCATCTCCACCGGATCACCGACCAATTCGAATTTGCTCTTTTCCGCAAACTCTGCCAGACGCTTCACAGCAGCACCTGCCCATGTGAAAGAACCGAAATAACCCAAATAGCGTCCCTTCACCTCACGCAACAGAATCTTTGAGAGCAGCGCTTCCACTTCCGGGAATATCTGATTGCTATAAGTGGGAGAACCGATAATCAATCCCTTGTAACGGAAAATATCCGCTATAATATAAGAAGGATGGCTCTTTGTCACATTATGCATGACAATGTTCTTAACACCCTGTGCCGAAAGCTCTTCTGCAATAGCTTCCGCCATTTGCTCCGTATTTCCATACATGCTTCCATAAGCAATAACAACACCTTCGTCTGCATCATAACGACTCAAACGGTCATAGATACCAATTACCTTGGCAATATTCTCTGTCCATACCGGACCATGTGTAGAACAGATGGCAGAAATAGGTAGTCCTCCCAATTTTTGCAAAGCTTTTTGCACGGGGCTTCCGTATTTGCCTACGATGTTAGAGTAGTAACGAACCATTTCCCCCCAATACTTATCCACATTGATCCGCGTATCTAGGAATCCGCCATCTACAGTGCCAAAGCATCCGAATCCGTCGCCGGAGAAAAGAACGCCGTCCGTTTCATCAAAAGTCATCATCGTTTCCGGCCAATGCACCATCGGAGTCATATAAAAACGCAGTTTATGATGTCCCAAAGCTAAGAAATCACCTTCCTTTACCAGATACTGTTCGCCGGTTACACCGTAGAAACCTTCAATCATACCGAATGTCTGCTTGTTACCCACGATAATAATTTCCGGATAATGTTGCTTAATCAGTCGGATAGATCCCGAATGATCCGGTTCCATGTGGTTTATAATCAAATAATTAATAGGACGTTCTCCAATCACTTGCTTGATCTTGCGCAAGTAGACTTCAAAATAACAAATATCTACCGTATCCACCAATGCCACCATTTCATCATCAATCAGATAAGAGTTATATGAAACTCCATAGGGCAATGGCCACATCCCTTCAAATCTGTGCTTGTTACGGTCATTCACTCCCACATAGTGGACATTTCCTTTAATTCTTGTTTTATGTTCCATTCTTCAAATCCATTTATATTTCTTCCACCATCTATATTCCGCTCAAACAGCTATTTATTCAGTGGTAAGTTTATCGTCTGCAAAAATAATCCTTTTTTCCGAATCCCTATACTTCTTACCTTGATAAGCACCTCTTTCTTTCATTCTTTTTTGTAAACGCGCTACAAATTCATAATTTTTCAATCCCCAGTCCGGAGCTATTAATAAATCTTTAGGAGATTGGGAAACAAAACGCTCCACAACTATATCGGGACGAAGATGTTCTACATAATCAATCACCAGATCAATGTATTCCTCCACCTCGTTAAACAAATGAAAACCATCAGGAGCTTCATCATACCCATGCGCCATTCGTGTACCACGAATCAATTGTAACTGATGGATCTTGAGTGTAGCTAAAGGCAGATCGGAAAGTATTTCCGCTTGTGCCACCATCGTATCATGCGTTTCTCCCGGAAGTCCGAGGATGATATGTCCGCCTGTCAGGATACCACAGGCGGCTGTCCGCCGGACGGCTTCCACCGTATCGGCATAAGTATGCCCCCGGTTAATGCGTTTTAAGGTTTCGTCGCAAGTGCTCTCGATCCCATATTCAACCATAAGGAAAGTATGTTTGTTCAATTCTTCCAAGTAACGCAACAAACTCTCCGGCATACAATCGGGGCGTGTACCTATTACCAATCCGACCACCCCGTCTACCGTCAACGCTTCTTCATATTTACGCTTCAAGCCTTCCAGTTCGGCATACGTATTGGTATAGGCCTGAAAGTAGGCCAAATATTTCATTTCCGGATATTTATGGGCAAAAAAGCATTTCCCTTCTTCCAATTGGGTAGTGATAGACTTCTCTGTCCGGCAGTAATCCGGATTAAAAGTCTGGTTATTGCAATATGTACATCCGCCCCATCCTTTTGTTCCGTCACGATTAGGACAAGTGAAACCTCCGTTCAATGAAATCTTTTGTACCTTGTAAGGAAAATATTTCCGCAAAAAAGTAGGAAAATCATTATATAATAGCTGTGTAGACATGTTCATTCACTTCTTTCTTTATTTTATCTACAAACATAAGCAAAATCAGCGAGTTATGGAAAGTTGACACAAAATATCTTCAATATATTAAAAATTTCATAAATTCCATAAGATAAATTAATAAACATTGCTATTCAAAAAACTATTTAATTAGCTTTGTAATGATTTTAGGCATTGGCAGGAGGATACTTGTGAAAGTCTTGTGCAATTATTCCCCAATTATGATTTCATCTCACCATACCCCATGCAACTCTTGTCAATAAAATTATCCTCTTTATATTCTGAATAAGATTATAAAGAGGATTTTTTTAACGAATATTATTCATTTCACTTTTCCAAAACAAAGAAGCGAGATCAACATTATTACCCAACCGATCTGCTAGATGAAACATTGATAACAGGACTGTAGTGATAGTATATTACAAAATCAGAATAAACAGATTTTATATGCCCAACCGTTCTTTCAGCAACCGGTAGCCGGAAAGGCTAACCCGAAGTTTCACTCCATTCTTCAATAATAACTGATAGGTTTCTTTTCCGAAAAGCTCGACCCGGGAAATCTGCGTAACATTCACAATCGTAGAACGATGCACCCGAACAAATGTATCCGGAGAGAGATGAGTTTCAAAATACTTCATGGTCTGCTCTTTCAGGTATTCGCCTGTGGGGGTTATCAGCATCACATAATCTCCACATGCTTGTATGTAAATCATTTCGTCTGCCTTCACCAAATGAATCCGGGAGCCGTCTTTCACTGTAATACGATCTATCCATTCAATGGGTGATTCTTCCTGCTGTTCAGCCACATTCACCTGATGTACAGCCAGTTCTTTTTCCAGTTCCTGATTTTGTACTTCTTCTTTTGTGACTATCAAGCGGTACCATAGAGTAATAGCAATTAAAACCGGTAGTCCGAACAATAACCGGAAAGGGATTGTCTGCGCAAAAGGAACATAGGACACTCCTACAATTCTCACCATTATGTCACAGACCATAAAACTTCCTGCCAGCCAAAGCAGACTTCCAACGATAATCATAATTACATCCGTCTGGAACAACGAGACAAGACCGACCACAAACCATGCCAGATAGGCGATAGCCGCCAGCCAACCAATCGTTACTATTCCATCTACCAAAGCGGGAAGATAATCGTTTCCGGTGTATCCACAGACCAAAGCTACCTGGAATGCAACCAGAATCAATGCCAGCACCAGCATCGGAATCCAACGAAAAGGAGATTCTATAATCGGATGTGCTTTCATACGCTAGCCTTTAACCTCCAAGCCTCCGAAAGAAAGTGTTCCCCGAATTACCAACACACTCTCCTTATTTATATTTCCATTCTGCCAACGTTTATCATCACATCCTCCAAAGAAAGCATTGCATTTAAACACGACTTTCCAGTCAGAAGGGACATATATCTCAACTCCTCCCCAACTGCAATCCAAATCTATGTATGTTTCTCCGGGTGCAATATGGGTATGGCGCAAATCAATCGTCGTTCCTCCGAAAGATGTGCGAATGACAGCTCCTTTAAACAATTCGTCAAGCACCACGTGACGGGCAGCTCCCCAAACATTCTCGGCACGTAGAAAACCATCTACTGACTCTGCCTGCTGTTGCTCACTTTCAAAATTCATGCCGGGTTGTCCCTGATGCATCTTCATCCATTTCTGACGGTGCTGCATGGCATGATGGTGCGCCCAGTGCCCCCGCCTGTTCTTGCCGGATTTCAAAAAGAATAAGACACCTGCTGTTATCAGAGCGACAGGCCATACCATTGCCTGCGAATTTTCAGGCAACCATGAAAGCCCTCCAATTAAAAAATACACACCTATCAACAAAAGGATGATTCCACCGATGAAATGGCGGCGAATCATAGAATATATACCTAATATAATAAGGAGTGAATGCCAGGATACGATCATATCGAAGACTTCAGATGTAATCCATCCCATATTACGGGCAAACAGCAGAATCCCGGAAAGGATAAAAAGCGAAGCTATCAGTGTTTTACCGGAAAAGCCTGTAGCAGTGGGAAATTTTTGTTTCTCTTCCATTGTCTCTATTACTAATTGATTAATGGTTCAAAGATACATCATTTCTCACTGCTTCTACAGCCTTTTCTGTTGATTTCCGGTATAAATTCCGATGAATGCCGGATAAAAACCGGTGAAACTGACTATAAAGTATCTTACCTGATAAAGATAATTCTTAATACGATGTTTGCAGATTACTTCTTTCCACCGCTATTTTGTTTTTCAATAATGTCATGCACCAAACTATTCATATACATTTCCAGATTTGTATACTGGCCATATTTATCTATCGTTTTTCCATTGCCATCAGAAGCATCATGAGGATTTAATCCGAATTTTCTCTCCCATGCATCAGGCATACCATCATTATCAGAATCAATCAAGGTACTTCTCTGTAAAAGAACTGGCCATGCGGAAACATTTTCCGAAGTATTTAACGAGAGCAAATCATCCTGACTATCTATCAATCCTGGTCTCGGATATCCTTCACTTTTCCAAATACCTCCTTCTCCATTATGAACATTCAAACCTTTATATCCAGCTGTTCTCGTACGTGTTTCCTTCACAATACGTGCATCCACATCATCTCGATGTAATGAACACCCCGCATAATCCAACACTTGTTTATAAGCATTGAAAGCAGAATGTGTCGTTACCGATGCAAATTCATGAGGTTTGTCCAATCGAATCGAGTCTTTAGTTTTTTGCGTAACTACTTTCTTATAATTATTCGAAAATTGATTGTAAACTCCATATTCCCAATTATTAGCTGTAGCCTTTTGGCTGTTTTTATCATCTGCCCCTCCATCTACAACGTTACCATCAATATAATACTTTCCCCACAGATACCCCCCATTCCTATTTTCTGTTGCATCTATAGCAAAAATCCGTCCACGTTTAGAGCCTGTCACCGTTGCAGGACCAGGTTTATAATAATTGTTCACTATATTAATATTCATCCTTTCACCACCATACGAACTGTTCATACCCCAATTATAGATCACATTATTGCGAAAATCTACATAATCACCATCACATTCTCCATTCTTACGTACCTTAGCTCCTAATCCGAAACGGGGATTCCGGCTATCATGATGGGCTAATAAATTATGATGATAAGAAGAGTGTTCACCTCCCCAAATTCCTCCATATCCATGAGGACCTTTGGTATGTCCACCTAATCTAAGACTTTCAGAAATAATGCACCACTGCATAGTAAAATCATCATTTTCATAAAAAGAGGCACATTCATCTGTACACCAGCTGATAGAGCAATGGTCTATAATCACATTCCTTGCCCCTTTTCCTCCTAAAGCATCTGCACCGTCAGGATGCACACATTCTTTATTACCCATACGGAAACGTAAAAAACGGAGAATTACATTACTAGCATAATTTGTCACCGGATAACCCGCTATGCATATACCGTTTCCCGGTGCAGTTTGTCCCGCAATAGTCAAATTCCCTTTCCGTATTTTTAGGTCTTTATGCAGAAATATTGTACCGGACACTTGAAAAATGATAGTACGAGGACCATCCAACTTTTCTATACCATAACGTAAAGTGCCAGGCATCCCATCATCTGCTAAAGAAGTAACAATATACACTTCACCTCCACGTCCGCCTGTAGTCATACGTCCATATCCTTCTGCTCCGGGAAAAGCAGCCAACTCTCCAAAATCAAGAGTGTTACCAATACCAGAAAAGGCAAAAACAGCCTCATTTCCGATCAGAGTTAATAAAACGGTTAGACAACGAAAGATCAAATTCATATTCATATTTTTATTTATGGAATAATACAAAAATACACCAAATTTATTTATTGTACTCCTCCTTTATTCTGTTCCTCAACAATCTTTTGTACCAAGCTATTCATATACATCTCCAGATTTGTATATGTTCCTTCCTCATCTACTGTTTTACCATTTCGGTCAGAAGCATCATTCGGATTCAAACCATACTTTTTTTCCCATTCATCAGGCATACCATCATTATCCGAATCCTTCAGAATAACACCTTGTACCAATTCAGGCCATGCTGAAGATTCTCCAACAGGAATCACATCATCCTGACTATCAATGATACCTTTCTTTGGATACCCCACGCTTTTCCAATCAATACCTTCAACAACTCCCTGACCATTGTGCTCGTTCATTCCCTGATAGTTCGCAGTCCCGGTACGAGTCTCCTGAACAATACGTTCATCCACTCTATCCCTGTGCAAAGAACAACCTGCATAATCCATAACACGCTCAAAAGCCGTACGAGCATCATGAGTGGTAACAGTACCTGTTTCTACAGGAGTGGTACGTTTAAGAGCTTTTTTTGTACCTTCATCCAACGTTCCATACTTTTTATCAAACTGATTATAAACTCCGTACTCCCAGTTATCCTTTGTAGCCTTCATACAACGATCGTAATCAGCCGCACCATTAATTTGCCCATCATCCACCACATTTCCTTGGATAAAGAAATCTCCCCAAGTGTCAAAAATGGCCGGATATGATTTCTTATCCGAATCACTCACTTTTTTGTCAATGGCAATAATACGTCCACGTTTAGAAGTACCAGTAGGAGTGGCAGGCCCCGGCTTATAAAAATTATTCACAATATTTACATGCATGGCTTCTCCACCATAACAAGAGTTTCCACACCAGTTATAAATGACATTATTACGCATATCAACAATTTCATTCTCTTTTGTCGAATTAACTCCAGGACCTAGACGAGGATTACGGCTATCATGATGTGCCAATAGATTATGGTGAAAAGAAGCTTTCATACCTCCCCATATACCACCATAGCCATGAGGACCTTTTGTATGCCCACCTAAACGCAGACTTTCAGAAATAAGACACCATTGCAGTGTAAAATTCTCATTTTGATAGAAAGAAACACACTCGTCAGTACACCAACTCATAGAACAATGATCAATCATTATATTTCTATGATACCGACCGCCAAAGGCGTCGGCTCCGTCTGCACTGACATCTTCTTTATTTCCCATTCGAAAACGCATAAAACGGACAATAACATTGTCTGCTTCCAAGAAAACCGGATAACCAGCCAAACAAATACCATCCCCCGGAGCCGTCTGGCCTGCAATGGTCAAATCTCCATTCTTAATCTTTAAATCACCGTTTAAATGAATAGTTCCGGATACCTGGAAAACAATTGTACGTTTTCCGCTTAGTTTCTCAATACCATAACGCAAAGTTCCGTCCTGTAACTTGTCCTCCAATGAAGTAACAATATATACATCGCCACCACGCCCACCGGTTGTGTAGCGTCCATGTCCTTCTGCCCCAGGAAAAGCTGGTATCTTTTCATCTTGAGTTTCTCCAGTCCCCTCAGGTTCTTTAGGCAATTCATTTGCGTCACTACCATCAGTACACGCCAGAATTCCAAAAGCAAACAAAATGGCCAAACACCATTTACTTAGAATTATATCCATTTTCATACATTATTAGATTAATGAGGACAAAAGTAGACAGGATAAAGAAAAGTCTTGTTCAAATTTTGTTTTTCCAAATCATTAAAATCGATAAAACAAGGCTTTTCAAGCTAGCATGTGTATTTTTTGTTTTAAAACTATTCTAAAAATGCCTGCCGGCTATTAAAAAACAAAAAATACTAGGTGAAAAACAAATATTGCACATATCTATATTCACATTCATATACTTTTGTACCGAGGAATTAACTCTAAATATGAGTACAGAATCAAAACAATAACCATTAATTAATAAACATGCAAAGAATGTCTAACAAGGTGAAAAACATGCGCAGTTGGCTGCTAATGCTATTTGCAGCGATATCGCTTAGCGTATCAGCGCAAACAATTACCGTAAAAGGTAATGTGAAAGACACAACAGGAGAACTGATCATCGGAGCTTCTGTAGTAGAGAAAGGTAATACTACCAATGGTACAATTACTGATTTAGATGGTAACTATTCTATCAAGGTTCCTTCAAAAGCAACCCTTACAATTTCTTATATCGGAATGAAAACTCAGGATATTGCTGTAAAAGGACAAAGTCAAATTAATGTCACTCTTTCCGATGATACACAAGCATTGGACGAAGTTGTGGTAATTGGTTACGGAACCGTTGCAAAAAAGGATCTGACTGGTTCCGTATCTTCCGTTAGTGCCAAACAGATAGCTGCCATTCCGGTATCTTCTGCATCAGAAGCATTACAGGGAAAAATGGCTGGTGTATCTATCACAACGACTGAAGGTTCTCCTGATGCAGACGTAAAAATCCGCGTACGTGGTGGCGGTTCTCTATCTCAAGACAATTCACCGCTTTATATCGTAGACGGATTTCCCGTATCAAGTATCTCTGATATTGCTCCAACAGATATTCAATCGGTAGATGTATTGAAAGATGCTTCTTCTACTGCTATTTATGGTGCCCGTGGTGCAAACGGTGTTATCATCATTACTACTAAATCCGGTCAGGAAGGTAAGGTGCAAGTAAACTTCGGTGCATCTTACGGTTTGCGCAAAGTGACCAAGATGGTCGATGTGCTCAATCCGTATGAGTTTGTGATGTGGCAACAAGAATTAGACCAGAAAAGTTTTAATTATGGCACCTTTGACGATCTGGAGATTTATAAATCATACACAGACACCGACTATCAAGGAGAAATATTTGGTCGCACCGGTAATCAACAACAATACAATATTAGTGTCAGTGGTGGAAGCAAAGATACCAAATTCAATATCAGTTATTCACGTAATGACGAAAAAAGTATCATGTTGAACTCAGGTTTTGCCAAAGACAACATCAATGCTAAAATAAATACAAAAATCAACAAATGGCTAACATTTGACTTCAATGCCCGTTTATCCTATCAAAAAGTAAAAGGAACCGGAAGCGGTGCAGACGACAATCAATCGAGTGCAACCACTTCTGTAAACGCACGCTCTGTAGTATTTGCTCCTGTTGAAAAATTAATCAGCGGCGGCAGTGACGATGATGAAAACGTAAATAACGCACGTTACACGCCTATCGAAATATTGAACGCGACTTACAAACGTGTTAGCCGCTTCCAACAAAACTACAATGCCGGAGTAAACTGGGAACCCGTAAAAGGACTTAAATTCAGAAGCGAATTCGGATATGGATGGAAATACAATAATACTGACCAAGTATGGGGGGTGGAAGCTACAAACAACAGTAAATACGGAAATCCGGGAATGCCCCAAGCGTTATTAACCAAACTTATCAACAAGAACTGGAGAAACGCCAATACTGTAACATATAATAACGATAAGATGTTCAATTTGAACCACAGAATGAATGTCATGTTAGGTCATGAAGTATCCAGCAGTTACGACCACAAAACAACAATGACATCTGTAGGTTTCCCTAAAAACATGTCAATAAAAGAAGTACTTGCTAATATGGGACAAGGTCAGGCACTCCCCACAGATACATACATTGGTATCAAAGACAACTTGCTCTCTTTTTTCGGACGTATCAACTACACCATTAACGATAAATACCTGATGACTTTCACCATGCGTGCAGACGGCTCCAGCAAATTTGCCTCCGGCAATCAATGGGGATACTTCCCATCACTAGCTTTAGCATGGCGTATATCCGACGAAGCTTTCATGAAAAACGCCCAAGAATGGCTTTCCAACTTAAAACTTCGTTTAAGTATCGGTACGGCAGGAAACAATCGGATTCCCTCCGGGTCGCTGGAAACAACTTACTCACTGGCAGGTTCGGGAGACAAACATATCTATTTCAACAATACAAGCAGCGTGGTCCTGCAAAGAGGTAAAAACCTGTCCAACCCGAACTTGAAATGGGAAACAACGCTCACTCGTAATATAGGTTTGGATTTCGGCTTCTGGAACGGACGCCTTTCCGGTAGCTTAGATGCATACTGGAACACGACCAAAGATTTGTTGATGCAAACTACCCTCCCCAAAGGAGCTGGTTATGAGTTTCAATATCAGAATTTCGGTCAAACCTCCAACAAAGGAATTGAGCTTGCTTTAGACGCTATCCTTGTCGACCAAAAAGATTTCGGTCTGAATTTCAACTTCAACATTTCCTATAATCAAGCTAAAATTGACAAACTGCCTACAAATAAAATCTGGCAAAGCAGTGGCTGGGGCGGTAGTCTCATCGCTGGTATCGATGATTTCCTAATTGAAGAAGGTGGAAGACTGGGTGAAGTATACGGTTATAAACTAGATGGTTTCTATACCACAGAAGACTTTACTTGGGATAATGGATGGAAACTTAAGGAAGGACGTGTCAATCCAACGGAATCGGGTATGAAAGTCAATAACTTCGGTCCTGGCTCACCCAAACTGAAAGCAAATGCAGATGGCAAAATCGAGAAAGAACGCCTTGGCAATACAATCCCGAAAATAACCGGCGGTTTCGGCATTAATGCACGATATAAGAGCTTTGATTTAAGTGCATTCTTCAACTATTCATTGGGAAACAAAATTATCAACGCTACCAAACTTGCTTCCGGATTCTATAGTGACACAAAAAAAGATTGGAATCTGAACAATGAATTCAACCTTAGCAAACGTTACACTTGGATTGACCCTACCAACGGAATGGACATGACTTCCAAAAGCTATATCAACGAATTTGGAAGCGACTATGCCATCAACCGTCTAAACGAAATAAATGCCGGTGCCAGCATATTCAACCCTGCCTCCATCACACAAATTCCACTTTTGGACTGGGCTGTAGAAGACGGTGCCTTCCTGCGTGTCAACAACATTTCCATCGGCTACACATTGCCGAAAGCTTTCGTACAAAAACTACAAATGCAGAATGTGCGTATCTACTTTACAGGATACAACCTCTACTGCTTCACTAAATATTCCGGTGCCGACCCGGAAGTAGACACTTGTCGCAAAACACCTATGACTCCGGGCATAGACTATTCAGCCTATCCTAAAAGCCGTTCATTTGTAGGTGGTATAAATGTTACATTCTAAAACAGATACATATATGAAATCAATTATAAAATACATCATTGGAGGAATGGGGTTACTGAGCATCACCTCTTGCAGTGATTTCTTAGATCAAAGCTCTCCTTCCGAAATCAAAGGCGACATGGTTTTCAACTCGCTTACTTTTACAGAACAAAGTTTGAACAAAGTATATGCAGGGCTTACCCTCGACCATACTTATGGTGCCCGCATCCCTCTGAATTTCGGATTCAATACAGATATTGAATTAGTAGATGCCGACGTTAACAAACCGGCTTCTTTCACCGAATCCAGCGAGCGCGCTTTAGGTAATTACAATGGAGAAAGCATCAGCGGTTCCTGGTCAAAACTGGATGACAACTGGAAAAACTGTTTCGCCATTATTGAGGACGCCAATCTTGTCGTAGAAGGAATCCGTTCCAGCGAGTTGTTCCAAGAAGGAAATCCGGCACGCAACAAGATGGCTAATTTCTTGGGTGAGGCACTCACCATCCGTGCTATGGTCTATTTCGACCTTGTAAAAAACTATGGAGACCTGCCAATGAAATTCGAAACGACCAAGGTAGACGGTTCCAATTTATATGTAACCAAAAGCGACCGAGACGACATCATGGAACAATTGCTGAGCGACTTGGAAGAAGCTGCAAACTATCTCCCTTGGGCAGGCGAATCCGGCTATACGACCGAACATGCCACTGCAGGTTTTGCTCACGGCTTGTTCGCCCGCATCGCCCTTGCCAAAGCCGGCTACAGTATCCGCGAATCCTCCAAACCCGGCTATGAGACACTTGCCGGCTCTGACGGTACATACCCTACCCAACGCCCAGGAGAAGCAGAAAGAAAACTGTTGTATGAACGTGCACTGAAACATCTGACAGCTGTTATTGGAAGCGGTGTACACAAGTTGAATCCTTCGTATGCAGACCAATGGTTCCAAGTAAACCAGCGGAAATTGGACAATACTTATAAAGAAAACCTATACGAAGTAGCACACGGTCTGAATAAATCCGGAGAAATGGGATATACCATTGGCGTGAGAATCAGCGGTGCAAGCAGCTACTACGGTGCTAAAGGAAACTCAAGCGGAAAAGTGAAATTAACCGCTCCGTTCTTCTGGTCATTCGACCACTCTGACCTGCGTCGTGACATCACATGTGCCACTTATGAACTCAAAGAAGAAAACGGGCACATCAAAGAAAATATGCAGAAAAACGCCCCATTCGGTATCTATGTAGCAAAATGGGACATCCGCAAAATGAACGACGAATGGCTGAATGCTGTCCGTGCGAGCGATGCAAAAATTGGATATGGCATCAACTGGATTGCAATGCGTTATTCCGACATACTATTAATGTATGCTGAAGTTATGAACGAACTGTATGGAGCTGATGCAGCCAATCCATTGGGTGGAACTGCCATGACAGCCCGTACCGCACTGACAGAAGTTCACAGCCGCGCGTTCGACAACAAAGCCAATGCACAAGCGTATGTAGCTGCTATCTCATCAGGTGACGATTTCTTCAACGCCATTGTGGATGAACGCGCATGGGAATTTGCCGGAGAATGTGTCCGCAAATATGACTTGATTCGTTGGGGATTACTCTCTAAGAAGATCGACCAATTCAAAGAAGACTACCGCCAACTCACTACCATAGCTCCCAAATACATATTCTATAAGATGAAAGCCGATGATGAATATTCCATCGACATGAGTAGTATTTGCTGGTATGAATATCCCTCCTTTGTCAGCGAAATCAATAACGAATTGGATGTCAAGAATGCCATAAAGAACGCCGCAGATCCCAACTGGAAATACGTTCCGGGCTGGGGAACTTTCCCAAATGGAAAGATAGAGAAAGACGCAACTACAAAGCAAGAAGTGTTCAAAGAGGACGGAAGCACCTCCAACGACTCCAACCTTTCGGGATTAACGGACTATGTTAGCACAGGTCTGAACAAGACCGTAAAAAACAGGCATTTGATTCCACTAGGTAGTAAAACGATTTCAGAATCAAACGGAACATTAGCCAATTCATACGGATTCTAATTGATAAAAACGATTATTATGAAAATTAGTACAAATATACACACGCTATTAAGCATCATTTGCTTAACAGTTATTTCATTTTCGTCTTGCGACAAAAGTAATGACTGGAGTTCGGACGAACGATACAACCGCTTATTCCGCAGCAACAATCTTGCGGTTACTCCCCAAACATTCGAAGCAGAGGTTATTTGGAACGCAACTCCCAACACCGACTACTATATCATAGAGGTAAATAAAAACGAATTTACAAATGACGAACTGCAAGAAGGCTCTATCATCTACGGAGAAGACAAAGGCATTACAAGCAGCCCTTACAGTATCACAGGACTAGAAGAGCAAACGACGTATTACTTGCGTCTGCGTTCCTGTTCCGAATCTGCCCAACCGTCTAAATGGTGCACTTTGGAGGATGGCACTTTCACCACGAAGAGCGAACAAATTATCGAAAGCAGCAGCAACGTGACCAGCAAGAACGCCACCATCCACTGGACTGCAGGAGTGGACGTTACCCACTTCCTCATCGAATCTACCGAAGAGGAGACACGCCGCGACATCACCGCCAACGAGAAGAATGCTGGTCAAGCTACGTTGACAGGACTCAAAGCTGCCACCACTTACAAAGTTTCTATCTATAACAATCAGAAGTTGAGAGGAAACTGTAAATTTGAAACAACAGAAGACTTTCCGGAAGGATACAACATAGCCAACCTGAAAGAGGGCGATGATATTGATGCGGTTCTTGCCGAACAACAAGGAGATGTAGTACTCGTCTTCCCTGCTGGAAGCACTTTCGAACGTACGGAAAAACTCAGCATTCCCGCATCGGTAAATGCAATTATCTTCTGGGGCGCCTCCGGTGGGACACAGCCTAACTTCAAGCCCAAAGAAGTGACAGCCACAGAAAATACGACTTCTATCAAGTTTTATAACATGAACCTCTACAACAACGGTAAGAGTGGCGACTATATGATTAATCAGGATGCCATGACAACGGATGTAAACATCTCTTTCGACAAATGCAACGTATCCAAAACTCGTGGTATATTGCGTGTGCAAGGCGGCGGTGTGGATTGCTCCATCAATAGTATAGAGTTTACTAATACCACCTTCAGTGAAATCGGTTCGTATGGTGTCATCAACACTAAAGACATGACGGGAAATCTGAATTCCATTCATATCAGTAAATGTACATTCAATAATGTAGCAGCTACCGACGGACCGACATTTACACTAACAGCAAAAAATACAATGCATCCTATCACATTCAATATCGATCAATGTACATTCTATGCTTGCGATCAAAAAAGTGGAAAACACTTCATTGATGCAAACAAAGTGGAACTACATGATATCAGAATCACAAATTGCTTATTCGCCAACTGTGGTAGCAGCGATGCCAAAAACAAACTATGTAGCATAAAGGGTATCGTTAAAGAGACCTCCGACAACTGGTATACCACCGATTGCGCATGGCACAGTGAGGCACAAGCGATGTGCACCGAATATAGCAAAACATCTGCCGAACTCTTTGAAGATCCTGAAAACGGTAATTTCAAAATTAAAGACGCTTTATTCAAGAACCGTGCAGGCGACCCTCAATGGTTCAGTGAATAATATAGTTTTTACCTAAAAAACATATAAAAAAGATAGGGCGAATGTATATTTGAATATATACACTCGCCCTACTTTTTTATATACATTCCCAAGCAAATGAACGTTTACAAACAAAGCATATAAAATACACTTTGAGTTTGGAATATATGAATTGAGAAGTTCATAGGAATAGTCTCTCAAATCATTTATATCCTAAAATAGAATAACAAAAAGATTATTATTACGTATTACCGGCCTATTTTTTCCTTATACTCAGTTGGTGTCATACCCACTTGTGCCTTAAAACATTTGCTAAAATAACGCGGGTCGTTGATTCCGACCATATATGAAATCTGCGTCATATTAAACTCTCCGGTTTCAATCAGTTGCGTAGCACGCTTGATGCGTATTTCTTTGATAAACTCAATAGGTGCCAGTCCTGTCAATGTCTTCAGCTTCTTGAAGAACACGGAACGACTGACAGCCAGTTCACGTACCAAATCATCCACTACGAGGTCTCCATTATCCATGTTCTGCTCCATCAATTCCACCAGTTTATCCATAAACTTACGGTCATTTGGAGACATATCAGGAATGGTCGGTTGCTGTTGTGACTGTAATTGCGTTTGCTCTTCTTCTCGCTCCGACACTATCTTTTTTTCCTCTTCAGCCATAGCCTTTGTCGACGCAGGCAACTCGCCGGAAGTAACGGACATATTGATATGCATCAGGCTATCCCGATAGAAACTTTGCAGTTTCTTACGCTGCATCAACAGATTTTCCACACGGGCTTGCAGATAGGTAGCACTGAAAGGTTTCGTGATATAATCATCCGCACCATATTCCAATCCTTCCAGTTTACTTTCAATCGTAGTCTTGGCAGTAAGCAGGATAATAGGTATATGGCTGGTTGTCATATCCGCACGCAGTTCACGCGTCATTTCAATACCGTCTTTCTCGGGCATCATCACGTCACTGATAATAATATCCGGAAGATACTTCAATGCTTTATTCGCTCCTTCCCTACCATCGGCAGCTTCCACTACCCTGTACATCGGAGTAAATATACTACGCAAGAATTCACGTAACTCCTGATTATCTTCGACTAATAACATCAGTTCTTTGGAGTTTTCTTCTTTCGCAGCATCTTCCTCATAAACGGCTTCAATTTTCTCCGAATCATCGGGTATCAGCGTTTCAGACTGAATGGAAGAGTTGGCTATATCCACCACTTGCCCCATCCTTACCGGAGCTTCCGCATCTTCCAGGATAAACTCGGTTTCCTTATCATAATGTTCTTTCCCTTTCAGGAAATCGACTTTGAAACAACTTCCCTCTCCCAAACGACTATCCACGGAAATAGTAGCCTTGTGCATCTCCACAAGCTCTTTCACCAATGAAAGTCCGATACCCGTACTAGCCTGATTGAAAAGATTCTTGTCTACCAGATTCTCAAAACGGACAAACAAGGATTTCTTTTTATTTTCCGCGATACCAATTCCCTGGTCTTGTACACCGATAGAAACTGTATTCTCATCTTCACGGATAAACATCGTTATCATCTTGCCATTCGGCGTATACTTAAATGCATTGGAAAGCAGGTTGAATACAATCTTTTCCAGCTTATCGGCGTCCACCCAAAGATAAAGATGCTCCTTTTCCGTCTGAAACAGGAAATCAATCCGATGCTCTTCGGCCACAGCCTCAAAATTATCCATCACCTTGCGCACGAAAGGAACGATGTCCACACGCTGTACCTGCATCTTCATCTTCTTGTTCTGAATCTTACGGAAGTCCAATATCTGATTGACAAGACGAAGCATACGGCTGGTGTTCCGTTCAACCACCACCAACTGTTCGCGGGCATCAGCCGGCAATTTATCATTCTTCAAGACTTGCTCTACCGGACCTGCTATCAACGTAAGCGGAGTACGCAACTCATGGGATATATTCGTAAAGAAGCGCAGTTTTATATCCGAAATCTGCTGTTCGACCGACACTTCATGCTTCAACCGGTAAATGGTGAACAGGATATAAACGGCCACAAGAATAATAATCAGAATGAAAAGTATATAAAGCACGTATGCTATCGGCGTTTCCCAGAAAGAAGGCAGAATGACAATATCCAAGATACGTTCGTTATCCACCCACACACCATCGCTATTGGTAGAACGGACGCGGAGCACATACTCTCCTTTCGGAAGATTCGTATAAGTCACGCTACGCTGTTTGTCGGCAAAGGTCCACTGTTTTTCAAATCCGTCGAGAATATAAGCATACTGTATATTCTGCGGATTGGTATAATCGAGTGCCGCGAAATGAACGGAGAAAATATTCTCTTTATGCGAAAGTACCAATTTATCAGTGTCGTCAATATCCACTTTCAATAATGAGTTGCCGCCGGGGGTAATGTCCTCATTAGCCACTGTCAGTTTGGAGAATACGATAGGCGGGATATAGCTGCTCTTACGAATAGAGTCAGGATTAAATATAAAGACTCCGCCACTGGCACCGAAAAGCATGCTTCCTTTAGCAGTTAATGCCGAAGCGGCTTCACTAAAACGTACGGGGAAAGTGATACTACGTTCGTCATAACTTTCAAAACGTTCTTCAGAGGGGATGAACTTACAAATTCCATTCTCTGTACTAATCCATAAATTCTGCTTACTATCTTCGCGGATGGAAAGCAGGACATCAGAAGGAAGACCATCCAATACGGAATATGATTTGAATTCTCCGTGACCGTCCTTACTGATAGATACCAGTTTGTTGAGTCCGCCGCCGAAAGTAGCCAGGTAAAGTTCCTTTTTCTTGGTGGAGATAATCCAATGGACATCATTATTACTCAAACTTTGCGTATCATTCGGCATACGGGAGAAATGATAGAACTTCACATCCTCCGGTTTCTTAAAATTCTCATCAAAAGCAACGGCACCCGTAGTTGTTCCTACCCACAAGCGTCCGTTGTTATCGGAAGTGATGAAACGAGCTTTGTAACAAGGATCGATGGGATAACCTTTCAGGTTGTTCCGGTGATTGATAAACAATGTCTTTCCAGCTTCATTCTCCGTGATATAATTGATACCTCCGGCAAAAGTTGCCAGCCAGATACGACCATAATGATCTTCATAGACGCAATATACATTATTATCGCTCAAACTGTACATATCATCTTCACGATGAAGATAACGGGTCAACTTATAAGACATTCCGTTGGAAGAAGTCGGCTCGGCACGAACAAGGCCGTCTCCTTTTGTCGCAATCCAGATGATTCCTTTTGAATCCTGAATAACAAAATAAACGGTTCCCAACATGGGAGTACCGATGGTAGAGATCGTGCCGTTTTCGGTGAGGTATCCTTTATAAGTTTTGCCGGCATCATATATACGAAGTATACCGTCTTTCAAGCCAACCCACAAATTGCCCAGTTTATCTTCACACAGGGCACGCACCTCATTATGCAACGATTCGTGTTCATGAGGCATAGGGGTCATCATCGCAAAGGGTACATTTCGATAAGTCACCTTCTCCAATCCTTTGGAGTGGGTACAAAGCCACAGATTACCTTGTTTGTCGGAAAAGGCCGAATGAATCTTATTGGAAAAACGCCAGTCACGGCTACCCAGTCCGTTATAGAAAGGAACCAAGCATTTTTTTTGAGGATCGAAGTAAGAGAAACCTCCTCCGTAAGGATGTACCCAAAGATAACCGTTTACGTCTTCATGGATATGAAAAGCCGGACGGGAACGTTCGGGATTACTATATTCTATTGGAATTTGTTCACGGGTCACCACTCCGGTCGAGGGATTAAAATGAGCTACAACACCCGGTTCTTCCTGTTCGAACCACACTTCCGAAGAACGGTCTACATAAGCAGAAAGGATCGGCTTTGCGGGTAACGCCTTACAAGCCAGGAACGAGTAATGTACGTTTGTTTTTGTTCGCAGGTTGTAAGTAAAGAAGCCATCCGAATCGGTAGTAATAACGGATACGTCCGGTGCAATGGGATGAATGGAGGTTATCTGTCCTTTTGTGGGAAGCTCGATCAACGTAAACTCTCCGCTTTCTTTCTGATAAGACCAGATGCGTCCATGATCCGAGGCGAAGCAAATATCTTTATCGCGTTCCTGCACAGCATAGAAAGCCTGATTCATTCCGCCAAACTTTCCTTTTGTCTCCGTAAAATAAGAATCCGGCTCTTTCTTTCCGGGATGGATCATACCGAGGCCATTATCCGTCAGCAACCAGTCATTGCCGGCTTTATCCTGATGAACTTTGAATACATGTAAAGAAGGAAACAGTTCTGTCTTGCTGGAATAAATATCCCATGTCAAGCGATTATTCTCATCCGGATGCGTCAAGATGCGGATAGCTCCATCGTTTTCCGTCAGCAGCCAGACGGTTCCGTTCGGCATCACTTCAATGGTATGCACATTGAAAGCACTCCCCTCTTCTCCGGCAGCAGGCACTTGCTCGAATGTCTCTGTCTTCGGGTCGAAACGATGGACACGGTTGTCATAAGTCAGCAACCACAGAAAGCCGTAACAATCTTCATACATACGGTCTACACGGTTATTGGTCAGACTGATGTAGTTTCCCTGACGAGCCTTGTATGTTTTGAAAGTATAACCGTTGAAACGGTTGATACCATCCCAGGTGGCAAACCAAAGGTTGTCTTTGTGATCCTGCAAGATGTTCATCACCGTATTTTGGGATAGTCCATCTTCAGTAGAATAGTGGGTGAAAAAACAGTGCTGTTGCGCGTATGTTGAGAACGCAATAGCTAACAAAAGAATTACTGAAATTAAGGTTTTCTTCATCATATCACTTGGTTCTGTGGCGTAAAGATAGAAAAATACTTGTAGTATCATGCAATCTTTAGCGGCTATTTAACAGAATCAGGCCAACATGACTTATGTCTCTATTTTTTTTAAAATATTAGGCAATGCGGCTATCATGTAAAAAGGAAGGTTGATAAGTTTGAAATGTTTTCCCTCATTAGTAGTAACTTCGTCTATAGCATAATTCCCCGACCAGATTCGAACTGCCAAATCATGCTCCGTTTCATTCATAAACTGATGAATGGATTTTAAGTGGGCGTTGTGTCCGTTTTTCACTTCAATTGGAATGATTTTCCCGCCATATATGTATACAAAGTCCACTTCAGCAGAACTCCCCCTTTTAGCCCGTACCCAAAACTTTTGCTTCTTACCTACTTCGTTGGAAAGAGCTTTTAATTCCTGCGCAACGATTTGTTCGGCAGCCATACCTCTCCATGTATCTGTCAAATCTTTACTAAGAAGATATTCTTTTTGTATTTCAGCCGCATAATTTACTAGTCCTGTATCCAGCCAGATCAATTTAGGAGCGCGTTTCAAATCTGTGGTAGCTGGCATTATCGTATGAGTGGTAGGATATACCAACTCCAGCAACAATGCTTTTTCCAGAGTACGGAAAGCCTCGCCCGTTTCACGGGCTTTGTAAGCGGACTGTGCAAATCCTCCTAAAGTGACAGCTTGCCCCGCATATCCCCAACCTTCTTCCAGTATGTAACGAATCACCGCAGCTTGCGTGTTTGTCCCCGCATACTTTTCCACATCATTCTTATAGGCATTTAGCAGTTGATTGTAAGTATCGGACAAGGATACAACATCCCGGTTGGCAGCATACCTCGCTACAATTTCGGGCATCCCGCCTATCAGTGCATAACTATTAAATAGTAGCATAAGCTGTTGATGAAAAGCCTCCGGCAAACGTGTCTCCAAAATCCAATCTACAAACCGTCCCTCTCCTATTGCCTGAAGAAACTCAATAAAGGAACACGGATGCAAAGCCATATACTCCACCCGTCCTACAGGCAACGAGATGTGTTTGTCCAACATATTTTCCAGAAGAGAACCTGCTGCAATAACATACAACTCCGGCAATTCCTCGTAAAAGTACCGCAACAATGCAACAGCTTGTGGCGACGACTGTATCTCGTCGATAAAAAGCAGGGTTCGTCCCGGCCTCTGCGGCTTATTATCATACAAAAACAATAAAGGCAGCAGCATCTTTACATCATCAGTAGACTCAAACAAATCCTTCGCCTCTTTCTTTTCAAGGTTTAAAGACAGGAAATTATCAAATTCTTTGCCAAACTGCTCAACAATAGTGGTCTTCCCTACTTGGCGGGCTCCTCTCAATATCAGAGGCTTTCTATTATTTTTCTCTGCCCACTCATGCAACTGATTCTGTATCCTTCGTTCAAACATATCGTAATTTGTTTATTTACAGTTACAAATATACAAATTTGTTTCATTGCAGAGGTAAATTCACCTATTTTTTGTTTCATTGCAGAGGTAAATTCACTTGATTTTTGTTTCATTGCAGAGGTATATTACACCAACTTTATACCAGTTCAATAAAGTAGACACTAAAAATAATCTTTAATTAATGCTATTTTTAAAAATAGTCAATACTGCACTTTTTATTAATTTCTCTTTTGCGAAAGTAGACATTCCCATCGATTTTCAAAAGTATATTTTCAACGCTTTACCGTTATCAGCTTGTTTCCGTTCTCTACCGGGTTCCATCCGTCTTCTCCTGCCAAAACTGCATTTATCTCATATCCTTTCAGATTCTTCAATTGTTGGGAGAAAGCAGCGCGTGCTTTCGGATGGGCTCCTTCGCCCCGACTTTCATATTCGGCATAAAAGACAGTTTTCTCGTTTTCCTTCTTGCCCCAGTTGTTCCAGCCGACGGGAAGAATGTGTTTACCCAGTTCGCAGCGGATGAATACAGCTTGTGCATACGGACGCCAGGGACGAGACAGATACACTTTTGTGGCTTCCGGTTCCGCAGTCAGTTTGCAATCATAGAATACATAGCCATATTTTTTACCTTTATCAGTAGAGGGAGCGGTGACATAACCATCCCGTTTGCTATGAATGTGGCAACGGTTGAAAACAGCCGTAGACCAACCGAAGATAAAATCAACCGTTCCTTCGATGTAGCAGTCTTCATAATATTGGCGGCTTTGCTTGCTGTATGTATAGAGGGTATCCTGGAAGCCGAGGAAACGACAGTTCTTAAAATAGACACGATCGGCAGATACGAAACAGGCAACTGCTTGTCCTACGGGACCTGATGAGTTCTCGAATGTGATATTCTCCGCATAAAAATCGGGGGCATAGATGTAACAGCTGGACGAACCGGAAGTTCCCATGTTCTCACCGAATACATTTTTTTTGTTTGCAAAACCGTCATAAGTCAGTATCGCACCGTCTTCTCCAATCAAAGAGATATTAATCTTGGATTCAGGAATGATGAGCTTCTCTTTATAAGTTCCTTTACGAATCAGGATAGTGGTAGGGACGTCTTTGCGAAAATCGGGAACAGCATTGATAGCTTCCTGCACAGTAAAGAAATCACCGCTACCGTCTTGGGCCACTACATAATCGAATTGACGGATATATTTCGCCAGTTCCGGAATTTCCTTGCCGATAGCATCCACTGCCAGTCCGGCAATTGTTCGTGCTCCGTATACGTTTAAGTGAGTATTGTCTTCACGACCTTTCGGGAAAGCCGGCACCTGATTGGGTTCGACAAACATGAATAGTTTCTTTGATTCTACTGGTCCCAGTCCCTGCACCAGGTCGTGGGTGATTTTGTTCATGTCGATGAAAGTCACTCCCAGTTCTTTTGCCACATTACGGGGAGCATCCAGATAGGCACCATGCGTATCGAACAAAACGGTTCCTTCTTTCGGTTGTTCCTTTTCCCCCGGTGTGCGGCGGACATCTTTTGCGATGGCATCATCCTTCGGCTGTACGAAGTTTCGACGGACGATAGAGTTGAACAATACCGGTATTCCACCTTTGGCGCGGGTTTCATTCACATACCGACGAAGATTTTCATCAAAAGTACTACCTGGATCGGTGTGACGGGTAGAGTCTGCTTTCTCATCATTATGGCCGAACTGGATAAAGACATAATCTCCTTTTTTCACTTTAGAAATTACTTTTTCCCAGCGTCCTTCGCTGATAAAACTCTTGGAACTTCGACCGTTGGCGGCATGATTGTCTATCCGTATGTCTTCGGAGAAGAATCCGGGAAGTACCATTCCCCAACCACGTTCGGGATTTCCTCCGTCTATTTTCTTGTTAGCCATTGTCGAATCACCTATCATAAAGATAGTGATGACCGGTTTGTCTGCACGAAATGCAGAAAAAAGAATAAGAGCCGTTGCAAGTAGCCCTACCATTTTAACCCTAAGTGTTTTCATATTCTTCATCCCCTCCTACGAGTTTTATTGGTTCTTAATCAAATTCCGTGCTACTTATTTATGTTCAATAACCTTATTCATGGCTATTCCGGGGTACTTTAAGATGCATATAGCTTGGATAATTTATTTGCTATTTCTAATATGCCGATATCCCTTTATCCATCAACCTTTCAATGAGCTTTACTAGCACGGAATTTGAAGAAGAACCGTTTTATTTTTTGTTTTTATCTGCCACCTGCAACGTTTTGCTTGTATCTTACTTGCAATCAACTGATTGCAGCGTTGCAGATACTGTTGCAGATACCGTTGCAGATGTTTATCTGCAACACCTTATATGATCCAGTTTGCACGCAGACAAATTCAGTTTCCACGCATAGGAACTACAGTTTCCCTGGGAAGAAACGCTAGTTTCCACGTAGAGAAACGACAGTTCCCACATAGGGAAACTGCAGTTTCCTGCCTTGGAACGGGAGTTTCAAGCTAGGGAAAGCAAAGAGCCAAGCCCGGAAACAAAAATTTCAAGCTACATAAACAGTCGGAAACCCTACGTGTTTTTATTTATAGGGATACCAATTACTGCTTTCCTTAAAGATATTTTGCGGAGTATACTTCATTGCCTCCTTATTTGTCAACTGTTTAGCCCATGCCACACGCCCGGAAGTATCTGCACCCGCACCCGTATTTCCGAATTCGGCATAACGGGCTGTCTTTTCGTTCTCCGGATTCTTCCAATTGTGCCATCCTTCGGGACGGATATGATTACCAAACTCACAATTGATAAAGACCGTTGCCGCATAAGGACGCCACGGACGACCCAAATATACTTTTTTCACTCCCGGAGCGGCTGTCAGCTTACAGTTTTTAAATACATAACCGAATTCTTCACTTTGAGGAGTGGAAGCGGCAGTGATATACGAATCACGTTTACTATGCAGTTCGCAATATTCGAATAGAGCGGTGGAAGGACCAAAAATAAAATCAGTAGTTCCCTCGATATAGCAATTTGTGAATAAGAGACGCGCTCCTTCGGTTCCTGTATAAATAGTATCCTGATTTCCCAAGAAACGACAGTTGACAAACATCAGTCTGTCACCTTCGGTGTGAAGAGCTACCGCTTGCCCCAGTGGAGCCGCATTATTTTCAATCGTCAGGTCTTTGAAAGTGATGTCATTTCCCTCCACTTTTACCGTATAGGTGCGGAAAGTACCCATCTTATTGATATTGGCATGGTCATCGTAAGTGATAATCGTTTTTTCTGCGCTTTCGCCCACTAATTGCACATTCTTCACCCAGGAAGGAATGACCAGCTTTTCTTTGTATATACCATTCTTAATATAGATCGTCACCGTATAATCCATAAAAGCGCGGACAGCTTCCACGGCTTCCTGAATGTTACGATACTCCCCTGTCCCGTCGCGTGCCACGACTAATGTGTCTTTGCGTTGCTGTTGTTGTGCATAAACAGATGTTGCTCCCACACCCAGTAGAAGCAAACACATCATTCCTTTAAAAATAGTCCTTTTCATTGTCGGAAATTACTTTTGTAAACGTTCGTATTCCAAGCTAGCCATAATAAAAGGTCCTACGGCTTTAGGATCGTTATTGCGGATAGTTTCATTAATATAATAGTCATAATCGCCGGAACGATAGACCTTTCCTCCCAATCCTGCCACTGCACAAGCCTTGGTGATGGTTACCAATCCGTTCTTGTCCACTTCGATAAAATTATCCAGGAATCCTTTGTAGCCTTTCAATGCCACATCCAGATAAGACTTATCAATATATCCCAGACGAACAGCCTTAAAGAGCGAATAAATGAACATAGCGGAACAGGAAGATTCTACGTAATTACCTTTATCACCACTCCGGTCCATCACCTGATACCATCCTCCGGTCTTCGGGTCCTGAAGTTTCTTCACCTGCACAGCTACATTATTCAATATATCAAGCAGGGAATCTCTTCCGGCTTCATGTTGCGGAATAAATTCGAGCACATCCACCAATGCCATCGCATACCATCCCATTGCACGTCCCCACGTATGTTTCGACTGTCCGGTCACCGGGTCCGCCCAACGTTCGGTGCGGCTTACATCGCACGCATGACGATAAAGACCATTTTTAGGATCGTACGTATGACGGGCACAAGTGACAAACTGGTTGATTACATCTGCATAGTCCTGCGGAAGATTATTACGGAATGCATATTCCGCGTAGAAAGGAGCTCCCATGTAAATTCCGTCCAGCCACATTTGGTGGGGATAAATCTTTTTATGCCAAAAACCACCGTCCTCATTACGCGGTTGTCCTTCAAACTGGCTATAAAGCAGGTCGAGCGCTTTCTTATATTTAGGATTCTTGGTCTGCTCATAGATACGGAAAAGGATTTTTCCGGAGTTGATACGGTCGAGACTGTAATCGGTTAATTTATAAGCGGTAATGCTTCCGTCCTCGTGCACCATTGTATCCGCATACGCGATGGCGTAATCACGAATTTTCTTGTCGCCATAAGCGTCGTACACATCGAGCATGGCTCCCAGTTCAAGTCCGTGGCAATAATCCCACTTCAGTTTCGGCTGAAAGTCGAGCTGCCAGGATTCGGGGTAACGGATCATTTCCGATTCAGTCAGTCGCACAGACCAGGGAAGCTTGCTGTCTACCTGTTGTGCCGATACGGAAGCGGTCATTGTAACCAATAAAGCCACTATAAAAAAATTATAAAAAGGAGTTCGTCTCATGGTTTGTTATTTTAAGGATTCAACATAGTCTTTTTTCACGGTACGAAAGTAGTGTTTTTCCTCCAAACCCAGTGGGATTTTTTAGTCAAGTAGGTGCATTTTTTGTTTTTCGTGCACGGAAACGACTAATTTTGTGCACGCAAACGTCAAAAATGTCCATTTTTGATGCAATATCTCATAAATTAAGAGTTTCGTTTTGGAAGAAAGCAAAAAAGGTCTTACTTTTGGCACGGTTTACAACTAATACCCTCTGGGGAAACACAGGTAATTTATCATTAAAACAGAGAAAAAATAGAACAGAATGGAAGAAGTATTTAAGTACATTATCGGTCTTGGAGCGGCAGTAATGATGCCAATCATTTTCACGATTTTAGGAGTATGTATCGGTATTAAACTTCCCAAAGCGCTGAAGAGCGGTTTGTTGGTTGGTGTCGGTTTCGTTGGTTTATCAGTAGTGACGGCATTGCTCACCAGCAGTCTGGGTCCGGCATTAAGTAAAATGGTTGAAATCTACGGATTGGAATTGGGAATTTTCGACATGGGTTGGCCTTCTGCTGCGGCGGTAGCTTACAACACTTCAGTCGGTGCTTTCATCATCCCTGTTTGCTTGGGAGTTAACTTATTAATGTTGCTTACCAAAACAACCCGTACCGTTAATATCGACCTTTGGAACTATTGGCACTTCGCATTTATCGGTGCTATCGTGTACTTCGCTTCCGACAATATCTATTGGGGATTCTTCGCTGCCATCATCTGTTACATCATTACACTGGTAATGGCTGATATGACTGCTCCTGCTTTCCAGAAGTTCTATGATAAAATGGACGGTATCTCTATTCCTCAACCGTTCTGCCAAAGTTTCGTTCCGTTTGCTATTGTAATCAATAAACTATTGGATAAAATTCCGGGATTCGACAAGCTGAATATCGATTCTGAAGGTATGAAAAAGAAATTCGGATTGATGGGTGAACCGCTGTTCTTGGGTATCGTAATCGGTTGTGGTATCGGCGCATTGGGTTGTGCCAGCTGGAAAGAAGTATTGGATAATATTCCGGGCATTTTAGGACTGGGTATCAAGATGGGTGCGGTGATGGAATTGATTCCACGTATCACCAGCCTTTTTATCGAAGGGTTGAAACCGATCTCTGACGCTACCCGCGAACTGATCGCTAAGAAATATAAGAATAACACCGGTTTGAGCATCGGTATGAGCCCTGCACTGGTTATCGGTCACCCGACTACCCTGGTGGTATCTCTGCTGTTGATCCCTGTCACTATCTTCCTGGCTGTTATCCTTCCGGGCAACCGTTTCTTACCGCTGGCTTCTCTGGCAGGTATGTTCTACCTGTTCCCGATGATTCTGCCTATTACAAAAGGTAACGTAGTGAAATCATTTATTATCGGCCTGGTGGCATTGATTGTAGGTCTGTATTTCGTAACAGGACTGGCAGGCTTCTTTACACTGGCTGCTAAAGATGTATACGAAGCAACAGGTGACCCGACAGTAAATATCCCCGCCGGTTTTGAAGGCGGCGCACTTGACTTTGCTTCCAGTCTCTTCTGCTGGGGTATCTTCCACCTTACTTACAGTCTGAAGATTATCGGCCCTGCCATCCTCGTGGCACTGGCACTCGGAATGGCTATCTACAACCGTATCCGCATGACTAGAAACGACGCAAAGAACGCATTGAACAGTAATAAGGAATAAGTAGAAAAGCCTTTAACTGATTATAATAAGTGGTATATAATATATAACTCAATAAAAAACTCGAAAGATGAAAAAATTAGCAATTGCAATGATGTTGGGTATCGCAGCAATGTCTGCCTCCGCCCAGGTGAATTACAAGATGCAAGTGGCTTGCAGCCCGCAAGACGTGAAAACGTATGATACTAACCGCTTGCGCAGTAGCTTCCTGATGGAAAAAGTAATGGTTCCAAACGAAATCAACGTTACTTATTCTATGTACGACCGTCTGATCTTCGGTGGCGCAGTGCCTGCAACAAAAGAATTGGTACTTGAAACAATCGACCCGTTGAAATCTAAATTCTTCCTCGAACGCCGCGAACTGGGTGTCATCAACATTGGTGGCGAAGGTATCGTAACCGTAGACGGTAAAGAATATACGCTGAAATTCAAAGATGCCCTGTACGTAGGTAGAGGCAAGCAGAAAGTGACTTTCAAGAGCAAAGATTCCAGCAATCCTGCCAAATTCTACATCAACTCGGCTACTGCCCACAAGGAATACAAGACTCAATTGATTACTATCGACGGACGTAAAGGTTCTCTGAAAGCAAACTCATTCGCTGCCGGAAAGCTGGAAGAAAGCAACGACCGCGTTATCAACCAGTTGATTGTTAACAACGTACTTGAAGAAGGCCCCTGCCAACTGCAAATGGGATTGACTGAACTGAAACCGGGTAGCGTATGGAACACCATGCCGGCACACACTCACTCTCGTCGTGTAGAAGCATACTTCTACTTCAATGTACCGGAAGGAAATGCTATCTGCCACTTCATGGGCGAACCTCAAGAAGAACGCGTCGTATGGATGCAGAACGAACAAGCTATCATGTCACCGGAATGGTCTATCCACGCTGCTGCCGGAACAAGCAACTACATGTTTATCTGGGGTATGGCAGGTGAAAACCTCGATTACGGAGACATGGACAAGATCAAATATACAGAAATGCGCTAACCGTTGCGTATTCCTGTATGACATATAATTTTTCAGACGCAGATAACGCGGATAGCACGGATCAAAAATAAGAATCCGCATTATCCGCGTCATCTGCGTCTAAAAGATAAGACTCATTTGCTCTTGATTCACAAACTCGTTTATCTTCTTTCTGTATTACCCCCAACGTTGCAAATGATAATGCTATGAGACATTTTTATATCCTTTGAAACAAATAGCATATATAATGCAACGAATAATACATGATTTTGACCAATTTTTACAAATAAAATTCAGTCGAAATACCGACCTTTGTCAACGAAACAAAATCTATTTAAATCCATTATCATGAATGCATTTCAAAAAACAGGCGAAAAGATGACAAACTACAGATGGACCATCTGTGCTATGCTATTTTTTGCTACTACAGTTAACTATCTCGACCGTCAAGTTCTCTCATTGACGTGGGATGAATTTATCAAACCGGAATTCCACTGGGACGAATCTCACTACGGTACTATTACTTCTGTTTTCTCCATTGTATACGCTATATGTATGCTGTTTGCCGGTCGTTTTGTCGACTGGATGGGAACTAAAAAAGGATTTTTATGGGCTATCGGTGTCTGGTCGGCAGGTGCTTGTCTTCATGCCGTTTGTGGTATTGTTACAGAAGCACAAGTTGGGCTTCATAGTGCAGCAGAACTGGCCGGTGCCACAGGAGATGTGGTAGTGACTATTGCTACGGTCAGTATGTACTGCTTCCTCGCTGCCCGCTGTATCCTTGCTTTAGGAGAAGCCGGTAACTTCCCTGCCGCTATTAAAGTAACCGCAGAGTACTTCCCTAAAAAAGACCGTGCTTATGCTACTTCTATCTTTAATGCTGGTGCATCTATCGGAGCATTGATCGCTCCTCTTACCATTCCTATCCTGGCAAAAATGTTCGGTTGGGAAATGGCATTTATCGTAATTGGTGGACTTGGCTTTATCTGGATGGGATTCTGGGTGTTTATGTATGATGCCCCGTCGAAAAGCAAACATGTCAATCAGGCAGAGCTTGACTACATCGAGCAAGATAATCGCGAAGCAGGCAGTGCTCCAATGACAGACGAAAAAGATGAAAAGAGAATGAAGTTCTGGCAATGTTTCAGCTACAAACAAACATGGGCCTTTGTCTTCGGTAAGTTCATGACTGACGGCGTATGGTGGTTCTTCCTTTTCTGGACTCCGTCTTATCTGAATACACAATTCGGTATTAAAACCTCCGACCCACTAGGTATGGCGTTGATCTTTACGCTTTATGCAGTGACTATGTTATCTATCTATGGTGGTAAACTACCTACTATCTTCATCAACAGAACAGGTATGAATCCGTATGCAGCCCGTATGAAAGCGATGCTAATCTTCGCCTTCTTCCCGCTGGTTGTACTGTTAGCACAACCGTTAGGTACTGTTTCTCCATGGTTCCCGGTTATCTTAATCGGTATTGGTGGAGCTGCTCATCAATCTTGGTCGGCCAATATATTCTCTACCGTAGGCGATATGTTCCCAAGAACAGCTATTGCAAGTATCACCGGTATAGGTGGTATGGCAGGAGGCGTAGGCTCTATGATTCTTCAGAAAGTGGCAGGTAACTTGTTCGTATATGCTTCCGGAACAACGATGGTTGACGGTCATGAGGTGGAAATGACGAAAGAGTTACTCGAACAAGGGGCACAATTTGTTCACCCTGCCATGACATTCATGGGCTTCGAAGGTAAACCAGCCGGATATTTCATCATCTTCTGCGTGTGTGCAGTAGCTTATCTGTTGGGTTGGGTTATCATGAAGGCATTAGTTCCGAAATACAAACCTATCGTATTGGATTAAATCTATTCGTACAAATAGAATCGTTAAAAACAAAAGAGTAACTCGTCGCCGAGTTACTCTTTTGTTTTTAACCAATTATTCAAAAAAATGAAAAATGAAAAGAAAAATAAAAAAGCCTCTTCTCACGAAGAAGGCTTTTTAGGTTTACTTATCCTGCATCATCCTCCTGCAAAATTTTTAACCGAAACACTAGAAACAGTGTTTTTGCATTCCTATAATGAAGTATAGTAAACGTTAAGATGAAAAAAAGGGAAGTCTCACGACTTCCACAATTCTTCTAACCTTAAATCTAAATCTCTATGAAAAAAACGTGTTGCAAATATAGGCGTTTGTTCAATATAGAGGTGTTAATGAATTGCATAAAGAGAGAATAAAAACTAACATCTGCAAAAATGATGCAATTTTCAGGAGCCTTCTATTAATTTTAATAAACTTTTATAGAGTGGATTGCGTTCGAGGAGCTCGGGAACTCCTGTAATGAACATCTGTTTTCTTGCACGAGTCAAGGCAACATTCAGTTTCCGGTCGATCAAAACGCCCTCTTCTTCCGTCAGATTGGATAGAAATTTTAGTTGATAAGGGTAGTTGACACAGAAGGAATAGATTATTACATCACGCTCGCTTCCCTGGAACCGTTCTACTGTGTCAACTAGAATTCGGTTCAGAACTGGAATACCTAATGATTCTATTTCTTTTTTTATCAATGCTATCTGACTCCGGTAAGGGGTAATGATCCCTAAAGTACGGGATTCGTCAAAATCTGTCTGATGCTCTTCATAAATGCGAGCAGCTAAGTCGGCAACAATACGTGCTTCCGAATAGTTGATCTTTGCAGACGCTCCGGCCTTTTCCGGCACAGAGGGATAAAAAGCCAAACGACAGATAGTATCGGATGATTCTATTTGGTGAGGCAGGCCGACAGGGATCAGACGCCCTCCATAAAAGGCACGATTAGCAAACAAAGCAACTTCCGGATGCATTCGCCCTTGACGGCACAGCATATCGTAGGAGCGTTGAACCGTTGCGGTACAGTTCCGGTAGAGGCGTTCAAACAAGGAATCTTTCAGATTGGTCAACCCGATAGACAGTAAAGATTCATCATAAATGGCCGATTGCTCCGTATTTTGCTGTACCACAGCAGGCAGTTGTTTATGATCTCCGATCAACACAAACTTATCTATTGCATCTTTTCCGTCTTCTCCACGTGCACAGAGAATGCCTAACAACTGCGGTTCCAATATTTGGGTAGCCTCATCAATAATGGCTACATCAAAATGCTTCAAACGAAACAGTTCCGGTTTGCCGGAAATAGCCGCTACCGTTCCCACAATAATCCGACAATTCCGGATGCGTTCGTACACTTCCGAACGACGGTTACAAGAGGATAATTCATTTTCAATCAGATGCCCGCGGTAGGCTTCATCACATGATAATTCACTTCCCACACGTATAAAATCAACAGCCGGAGCAATGGAAGCCAGCGACTTGCATATCTCATCGACAGCCCGGTTGGTGTATGAAAGCAAAAGAATCTGCGCATCTTTATCTGCATGAAAAGTCTCTACCATTTTCTTCAGGGCACATGAAGTTTTACCTGTTCCCGGAGGTCCGATAAGAAGGAAATAATCCTGTGCGGCTTTTGCTTTCAGGGCGATTCGCGTAAAATCGTCTTCCGAACGGGAAATCATGGAATCCAATGATTCATCAAAACGAGGAGGACGCTGTGACAACAATAAGTCACGCCGCTCCTTCCTTGCAGAAAGATAAATATATAAGCCCTGATACATCGAGCGGAATGTTGTATCCATCGTATCATGTTCTATCGCATAAAGGCTTTCGGCAGGAAGTACGGATGGGTTCTGCTGGGTAGCACGTAAGCGAATACCTATTTCGTTTTCTGTCAGGTATTCAATATTACCTTTAAAAACCATTTTATTGGTAACGTTATCTGTGTCGCTGTTTCGTTCATAAAGGATTATGGCGTCGCCTTGGCGGAAATTAGGGAGAGAAGTCTCTGTTTCAAGAGCTTCACTTCTGACAGTCTTACTTGCAGAGGCTTCATTTCCAAGAATATCATTTCCAATAGCTTTATCTCCGGTAATGTCATTTCCAATAGCTTTATCTCCAGTAATATCATTTATGGTAGCCTCATTCAACAAAGTTTCCCTAGCCTTTTCCTTTTTAAGGAAAGAAAAAGTAAGTCCGGCCTTATGTTCATCGGCCGCATGATTCTCCTTTATTTTCAAATCATAAATGATTTCTCCGGCCTCGCATTTCTCCGCTAATGTAGAAAGCCATAAAGAAGCTGCCCCGGTACGTCCTTCATAATCCACATCACCGGATTTTGAGGTATAAAGTTCCTTTGTAATAAAGTTGTACACCGCATAGAAGTAATTCTTTTCCAGTGGAGAAAGAGCTTTCAGTTTCGATTGAAAGTTATCAATAGAAGGACGCAGATATGTTTCCCAAAAACGTCCTTTCAATCCTCGTTCATTCAAGGTGGAGGCATTGATTTCTTCCAGTTTTTGTGCCGTATATTCCAGACTGTTGCGTAATTGGACGCCATATTCATCGGCCACAATGCGGTTACGCAAGTCAATCACCCGACGTACCATCGCCCACGAAGGACGGGAGGGATAAAGGAGCGGATAACGGGTATAAAGCAAATAGGCTTTCACTTTCCGGTGATCCATTCCCATCGAATATTGCAGGACTGCTTGATAAAGTAACATCTGTACTTTATTATTCTCCTTCGGCTCTACCTTGCCCCGGATAGCGTATTCATCCGCCTTGCCGGATTTCATTTCTATGAAAGAAGACATGTCCCGCTGCATATAGTCGAGACGTCCCTGAAGTCCGAGTGCTTCACAGATATAAGAAGGTTCGAGCACGGCATCCGTCTTGTCCAGTTCATAACCGGCTGCATGAAAGGTATCATTGACCGTTTCACGAATATGATCGAAGTGCAGTTTGCAGTCCTCAAAGAATTGGCGTTCTTTCTCTTTGTCGCGCAAATCGGAACAGGCAGCCAGCTCAATAGGATAACGCCGGAAGGCTTTCTGCATACAGGTACGATAATCTATGTCTTCACTCTTCGCATAAATCCATTCGTCCAGGAAAAGATTGGCTATATTTCCCAGCAACAGAGGCCGGGCATTTTCGATCGGTTGAAGACGGGAAAGAAAATAATTGGCCGGATGATGCCCGTAATCACGGAAACATTCTGCCAAAGAACTGATGTCAAGTAAATAATCCGGTTCGAGTACAATGAAAGAAGGAGTCAGGATTCCCGCCTCATCCACTGCAACATCCAATAAATTGACCTGGGCATGACGCCAAAGCAGTTTGCACGTTTCTGCAAACTCTTCATTGATTTGAGGAATATTATAACGAACTAAATATGGTTTCTCCGAGACTTCGTCCAAGGGAGTCACATACAAATATTGCTCGTCGGCATACTGGAAGCAGACACGCATTCGCTGCACCCGTTCGCGGGCAGGAGGCGCAACCAGGTAGGTGGCATCCGCACGCGGAAGTAGCCGGTATAGTTCCAAGGGAATATCCTCTTCCAGGAGTTTACGAATAAAGAAAGCTAATGTTTTCGCATCGCGCAAGAGTTGTTCCCGGTTGGGCTCCTGCTGGCGGTTCAGGATAGCATTCGAAGTGAGCCGGAAAGTATGCAGCCGGTTCTGCTCTGCAACAGAGAGACCGACCTTAGCCGCCACAAAACTGATTCGTGCGGAAAGGTCGGTCATCTGTAAGCTTTCGTTTTGCATTTGCGCGCGACAAATACGCTCCAGCAAGTCGCGCATTTGCTTATATCCTACGGCAAGATGGGTATCTTCCGCCCGGCAAACTGCTAAAAGGATTTCATAAGATTCTATCGCTTCACTCTTCGGACAGGGCAACTTCATCTCCAGCTTCATCTTCAACTTCCTCTTCTGTTTTCTTCTTGTCCTTTATCATCAAAATACTCATCTCGTACAACAGATAAAGCGGAATAGCAACAACACTCAAGGTGAACGGGTCTCCCGTCGGAGTAATAATAGCAGCAGCTATCACTATGATGACAACCGCATGACGGCGGTATTTCCGCAGGAAGGACTTGTTGACCACTCCCATTAAAGAAAGCAACCATGTAACCAATGGAAGTTCAAAAGCCAATCCCATGCAGAGAATCAGCATCATAAAATTGTCGATATAAGAATTGAGCGACAGGATATTCTCCACTTCCGAACTCAACTGATAAGTAGAAAGGAAACGGAGAGTCAACGGATAAACCATAAAGTAGCCCAACAGTACACCGATGAAGAACATCAGTGTTCCGATAGTCAATGCTTTACGCACGCCCTTTCTCTCATTCGGATAAAGGGCGGGATTGATGAAACGCCATATTTCAAAAAAGATATAAGGCATAGCCGTCACCACCGACATCCAGAATGCTGTCGACATGTGAATAAAGAAAGGAGCAGCCAAGTTGATATTGACCAGCTTCACATAAAATTGTTGCGTGAAGAAGTCATCGGTCAAATCAAATGTTTTACCAATATGCCGTAATAAATCGTAGAATATGAAATCATTGTGGCAAGGCGCAAGTATCACATGGTCGAAGAGGTAGGGCATAGCAATAAAATAGCCTATTGCCAATACAAACCAAACTCCAACTACTCGAAAAAGTACTTTACGCAGTTCGTCCAAATGATCCCAAAAGGTCATTTCTGCCATCCGTATGTTGTGATCTTTTAGTTCTTAGAAGGATCTACAGGTTTGTCCAACTCGTCTTTAGCCTTGTTTATTTCATCTTTCGCTTCGTTCACACCGTCTTTGAAGCTCTTTACGCCTTTGCCTAATCCGCGCATCAGTTCAGGAATTTTCTTTCCACCAAAAAGAAGAAGGATAACCAAAGCGATAATAATCCATTCGGAACCACTGGGCAAAAAGCCTAACAATAATAAGTTTGTCATAAGTTTATTTGATATAAGAGGTTTTTAATAGCTGATGCAAAGATAATTATTTTAATGAAGAATGAAGAATGAAGAATGAAAAATTCGCGATGTGAGTGATTCATCATAATCGCGTAGCCATTCTTCATTCATCATTCTTCATTAAAATTAGTCCTGATAATATACCCGTTTCACCCGTGTCGATATACTTGTCAACACTTCATAAGGGATCGTTTCCAGCTTATCGGACAACACCGTAATCGGCAGATCATCACCGAAGATGATAGCTTGATCGCCTTCCCGACAATCAATATCCGTCACATCGATCATGCAAACGTCCATACAGATATTCCCCACATAAGGAGCTTTCTTTCCGTTCACCAGGCAATAGGCGTTGCCGCGTCCCAAGTGGCGGTTCAGTCCATCCGCATAACCAATAGGAATAGCTGCAATGCGGGAAGGGCGTACCAAATGCCCCATCCGGCTATATCCTACCGTATCTTCTTGAGGAACATCCCGGATCTGAAGGATGGTGGTCTTGAGCGTACTTACATTATGTATTATCGAATTGTCTATCGGGCTGACTCCATAAAGTCCGATTCCCAAGCGTACCATATCGTACTGTGCTTCGGGGAAACGCTCGATTCCTGCCGTATTACAGATATGACGGAGAATCTTATGAGAGAAGGCGGCCTGTAATTCTTGCGAACCTTTCTCAAACAATTCAATCTGTCCGCGGGTGAAAGCGTCGAACTGTGACGAATCACTTCCTACAAAATGAGAGAATACCGAACGGGGAATCACCGCGCTCTGATTCTTCAGACGACGGATAAGCAATGGAATATCCTCTACCGCAAAGCCCAAACGGTGCATACCTGTATCAAGTTTCACATGAATGGGGAAGTTGGTGATTCCTTCTTTCTCCGCAGCTTTGATGAGTGCGTCGAGCAAATGGAAATTATAGACTTCCGGTTCCAGTTTATAATCAAACATGGTTTTGAATGCAGTAAGTTCCGGGTCCATAATGATAATAGAGGCGGTAATGCCTGCCTTGCGGAGTTCGGAACCTTCGTCAGCAACAGCTACGGCCAGATAATCGACATGGTGTTCCTGTAAACTCTTGGCAATTTCATACGAACCGGCTCCGTAAGCTGATGCTTTCACCATACAGATCATCTTTGTTTCCGGATGGCGAAGCATAGAACGGTAATGGTTCAAGTTGGCTACCATCGCCCCGAGATTTACTTCAAGAATGGTTTCATGCACCTTCAATTCGAGGGCTTCGGATACCAGATCAAAGTTGAACACGCGGGAACCTTTCACCAGAATCACTTCCGAATGAAGCGATTTGAGTATATTGGATGCAAGGAGTGCTTCTGTGTTAGGAAAGAAATAGCGTTCGAGATCATCATCAAAACGGGCGGAACAAGAAGATATCTCCTGCCCTACTCCAATCAGTTTATTAATACCTTTACTCTGTACCAATTGTGCCACACGCCGATAAAGCGTAGCGGTACTTTGTCCGGTTTCCAGTATATCCGACAGGATAAGCGTCCGTTTCAAGCCTTTCTTTTCCGAGCGGCGTACAAGGAAATCGAGAGCAATATCCAATGATGCCAGATCTGAATTATAGCTATCATTAATCAGTACACAGTTATTCTTCCCCTCTTTCACCTCCAGACGCATGGCAATCGGTTCGAGACGGGCCATCCGCTCGGTTATCTGGTCGGCAGGCGTCATCAGATAAAGACAAGCTGCCAGGCAATTCAGTGCATTTTCAATGGAAGCGTCATCGATGAAAGGGATACAGAAAGTATTATCCATCTCCAGATAACGATAGGATATAACAGTATGATCTTCTTTCTTGGTCACACGGCTGATATACAACGGGCGTTCAATATCGGTACGGCTCCAGGCAATCTCACGCGCCGTCAGCATTGATTTTGCGACACAATTACTGATTAACTCGTTATCACCGTTGTAAATCACGACATCACAGTCTTTGAAAAGCGTCAGCTTTTCCATGCATTTCTCCTGCAAGGAGAAGAAGTTTTCCTGATGGGCACCACCGATATTGGTCAGAATACCAATGGTAGGCTTAATCATTCGTTTCAAAGCTCCCATCTCCCCCATCTCGGAAATACCGGCTTCGAAAATACCCAGTTCGGCTTCTTCAGAAAGTTGCCACACAGAAAGTGGAACTCCGATCTGCGAATTATAACTGCGTGGAGAACGAACGATGCAACGATCCGGGCTAAGCAACTGGTGCAACCACTCCTTCACAATGGTTTTTCCATTACTGCCAGTGATACCGATCACAGGGATTTTAAATTTATCACGATGTGTTTCGGCAAGCTTCTGCAAAGCTTTCAGAGGATTGGGAACGATGAGGAAGTTGAGAGTTGAGAGTTGAGAATTGAGAGTGGGCTGCGCACCATCATGCTGCATAGAACTCTCAACTCCCAACTCTCCATTCTCAACTTCTTTAAAGTCTTCTTCCGTAATTACAAAATTACGTACGCCCCGGTCATATAAATCGGGGATATAACGGGCTCCGCTGTTTCGTTTGGTAGTTAAAGCAAAAAAAAGAGTTTCTTCCGGAAAACTCAAAGAGCGGCTGTCTGTTAGCAGCCAATCAATAGTCGCTTTATGTTTGCCCACACGGCGGGCACCGATACTTTTGGCTATGGATTCAATCGCATATGACATAGTTCTGTTTCTTTTTGAAAATCTAAGTACGGGTATTTTCCGATAAGTCGTTCTATTTTTAACACTATTTGTCCTAAAAAGCGTTGATACGCCTCTGACTCGGGATGAAAGGGCTTGTGCGCCAAGTCCCGGCGGATGTCTTGCACAGCTACGATAACCTGCTTTGTTTCAGAAGAAAAGAAGGTTTCGGAGAAGCGTTCCCACAGGTAACGAATCGCCAGAGGAGACGGATGCAACATATCGTCGGCATAGAAGCGATAATCACGTAATTCGTCCAATATGATTTCATAAGAGGGGAAATAGAACACTCGTTCCGGGAACAGTTGTTGCAATCGGTCGATGGCGAGTAGCAGAGTCGATTTGCTTAACTGGTTGGCGTGCATCCCGTCGCGTATATGACGGATCGGGCTGACTGTAAACAGCCATTTTAGTTCCGGATTCCGGGCGGCCATTTCGGTGATGAGTGCTGTATAATCTTCTACAATTTCTTCAACAGACAGCCGGTAACGCAAAAAGTGACTCTCCGGCAATTGATGGCAATTAGCTACCACTTGTCCACTCTCCTTTTGTTTATAAACGTAAGCAGTTCCCATTGTCACCATCAGCCAGTTCAATTCCGGCAGTTTTTTATAAGCATGGTGAAGACGTGAATTTATGGTATGCAATGTCTCTTCGAGCGTAAAAGCAGAAAAAGAGCCATGATGCATCGGGCTATGCCATAAATCTTTGTAGGCAAACAGATCTTGTTTGTTGTATTCCTTATTCCTTATAATCTCTCTCAAAGCAGATGAGACGGATAAAGGATTATAAAGAATACCAAAAGGATTCAGTTCCAGTTGAAATCCGGCATCCATCAATTGTTGCCCGATATTTTCCGCAAAACAGGACCCCATCAGAAGAATATGATCTGCATGACTGACCGACGGCATCCCGGCAGGTAATTCTACAGATGTTTGAAAGTTCATACGATTTTCCATCATTTCATTACGTTTCATGTGCAAAAGTAATCAAAAAACTATTTCCGCCCTCTTTTTCCTCACGATTCAATAATCTTAGGAAGCATAGAAAAACAGATACGTCTTTATACCGGATAAGATTTTATAAAAAAAGGAGGTCGAATATACTTTCTTTTCGTATTTTTGCACTAAATTTCCTAGAATCATGAATAGTGAACCAACATATAACTTGTTAAACTCCATCAATTACCCCGAAGACCTACGTAAACTAACCGTAGAGCAACTGCCGGAAGTATGTGGTGAACTAAGACAAGACATTATTAAAGAACTCTGCTGCAACCCCGGACATTTCGCCGCCAGCCTGGGGACCGTGGAACTAACCGTAGCTCTGCACTACGTCTACAATACACCATACGACCGTATTGTATGGGACGTGGGACATCAGGCATACGGCCACAAAATTCTTACAGGACGCCGTGAAGCATTTTCCACAAACAGGAAACTCGGAGGAATCCGCCCTTTCCCATCTCCGGAAGAAAGCGAATATGATACTTTCACGTGCGGACATGCTTCCAATTCTATTTCTGCCGCTCTCGGTATGGCTGTCGCAGCCGCCCGGAAAGGAGACGCCAAACGCCATGTAGTAGCCATTATCGGTGACGGATCAATGAGTGGCGGACTGGCTTTTGAAGGATTGAACAACGCATCTGCCACGTCGAACAACCTGCTCATTATCCTGAATGACAATGATATGGCAATCGACCGCAGCGTAGGAGGCATGAAGCAGTATCTTTTCAACTTAACGACTTCCAACCGCTATAATCAGCTACGTTTCAAGCTCTCGCGCATGCTGTTCAAGCTTGGCATTTTAAACGAAGAACGCCGCAAAGCGCTCATCCGTTTCGGAAATAGCCTGAAATCAATGGCGGCCCAGCAACAGAATATTTTTGAAGGGATGAATATCCGTTACTTCGGTCCGATAGACGGACACGACGTAAAGAACCTGGCAAGAGTATTACGTGATATCAAAGATATGCAAGGACCTAAAATCCTGCACCTGCATACTATCAAAGGAAAAGGATTCGGTCCGGCAGAGAAACACGCTACCGAATGGCATGCTCCCGGCAAGTTCGATCCCGTCACTGGCGAACGTTTCATTGCCAACACCGAAGGAATGCCCCCGCTTTTCCAGGACGTATTCGGAAATACACTGGTGGAACTTGCCGAAGCCAACCCGAAGATTGTCGGTGTCACTCCCGCCATGCCCAGCGGCTGTTCGATGAATATACTAATGGAGAAAATGCCGAAACGCGCTTTCGATGTCGGTATTGCCGAAGGACATGCGGTTACTTTCTCCGGTGGGATGGCAAAAGACGGACTGCAACCATTCTGCAATATCTATTCTTCTTTTATGCAACGGGCGCATGATAATATCATCCACGACGTAGCGATTCAAAATCTTCCAGTTGTTTTGTGTCTCGACCGCGCCGGACTGGTTGGCGAAGACGGTCCCACTCATCACGGAGCTTTTGATATGGCATGTTTACGCCCGATCCCTAATCTGACTATCAGCTCCCCCATGGACGAACATGAATTACGTCGCCTGATGTATACGGCACAATTGCCGGACAAGGGACCGTTCGTGATCCGCTACCCCCGTGGACGCGGCGTACTGGTGGACTGGAAGTGTCCGCTAGAAGAGATCCCGGTAGGAAAAGGACGGAAACTGAAAGAGGGTAGCGACCTTGCAGTGATTACTATCGGACCGATAGGAAATGTAGCCGCCCGTGCCATCACCCGGGCAGAAGCAGATTTAGGTCTGTCCATCGCCCATTACGATTTACGATTCCTGAAACCACTGGATGAAGAGTTGTTGCATGAGGCAGGACGCAAATTCCAACGTATCCTGACCATCGAAGACGGAATTATCAAAGGCGGTATGGGTAGCGCTGTCCTCGAATTTATGGCAGACAACGAATACAAACCGACCGTGAAGCGTATCGGTATCCCTAATATATTTGTAGAACATGGGGCAGTCGCCGAACTATACCAACTGTGCGGCATGGATGAAGAAGGGATTCTGACTAAAATAAAAGAATTTATCAATTGACATGAAGATTATTATTGCCGGTGCCGGCAACGTAGGCACCCATTTGGCCAAACTGTTATCGCGCGAAAAGCAAGATATTATCTTGATGGATGATGACGAAGAGAAACTAAGTGCTCTTAGCGCCAACTTTGACTTGCTGACTGTTGCCGCTTCTCCTTCTTCCATCTCCGGATTGAAAGAAGTGGGCGTCAAAGAAGCCGACCTGTTTATCGCAGTCACACCGGACGAAAGCCGCAACATGACTGCCTGTATGCTGGCCACCAACCTGGGAGCCAAAAAGACAGTGGCGCGTATCGACAACTATGAATATCTTCTACCCAAAAATAAAGAATTTTTCCAGAAGCTGGGAGTAGATTCGCTGATTTACCCGGAAATGCTGGCTGCTAAAGAAATCGTATCTTCCATGCGCATGAGCTGGGTACGCCAATGGTGGGAATTCTGTGGAGGTTCGCTGGTTCTGATTGGTACGAAGATGCGCGAAAAGGCTGAAATCCTGAATATACCGCTGCACCAATTAGGCGGTCCCAACATTCCTTACCATGTAGTAGCCATCAAACGCGGAACGGAAACGATTATCCCTCGCGGAGACGATGTTATTAAATTGCATGATATTGTTTATTTCACCACTACCCGCAAATACATTCCTTATATACGTAAGATAGCCGGCAAAGAAGACTATGCCGACGTACGCAATGTAATGATTATGGGAGGTAGCCGTATCGCAGTCCGTACCGCACAATATGTGCCGGACTATATGCAGGTGAAAATAGTGGATAATGACCTGAACCGTTGCAACCGTCTGACAGAACTACTGGATGATAAGACAATGATTATCAACGGAGACGGTCGTGACATGGATCTGCTTATCGAAGAAGGGCTAAAAAATACCGAAGCATTTGTAGCCTTGACCGGCAACTCGGAAACGAATATCCTGGCCTGTCTCGCCGCCAAACGTATGGGAGTGGAAAAAACGGTAGCAGAAGTGGAGAACATCGACTATATCGGTATGGCAGAGAGTCTCGACATCGGCACGGTTATCAATAAAAAAATGATTGCTGCCAGCCACATCTACCAAATGATGCTGGATGCCGACGTTTCTAATGTGAAATGCCTGACTTTTGCCAATGCGGACGTTGCAGAATTCACCGTACCGGAAGGAGCTAAAATAACCAAACACCTGATTAAAGACCTAGGACTTCCAAAAGGTACTACCATCGGAGGAATGATCCGTAACGGAGAAGGTATCCTGGTGACAGGTGATACGCAAATCCTCCCCGGCGACCATGTAGTCGTATTCTGCCTAAGCATGATGATTAAAAAGATTGAGAAGTTCTTTAACTAAGTATTAAGTATCAAGTATTATTTAATAAATTACTTGTCTATGATTAACTCGAAGATGATATTCCGGATTCTGGGTTTTCTGCTTCTGATAGAAACAGCCATGCTGTTATGTTGTGGAGGGGTCTCTCTTTTCTATAAAGAAAACGACTTGCAAAGCTTCCTGATTTCATCAGCCGTCACTGCCTGCATCGGGGTTCTGCTGCTCGCTATTGGAAAAGATGCAGTAAACTCCCTGAATCGCCGTGATGGATATGTCATAGTCAGTGCAGCATGGGTCACCTTTTCCCTTTTCGGAATGTTGCCTTATTATATAGGAGGGTATATCCCAAGTGTCACGGATGCATTTTTTGAAACGATGTCCGGGTTCAGCAGTACTGGTGCCACTATCTTGAATAATATAGAGTCAATGCCTCATGGAATACTTTTCTGGCGAGCTATGACGCAATGGATAGGTGGTCTGGGTATTGTATTCTTCACCATTGCCGTTCTACCGATTTTCGGTGTGGGTGGGATTCAGGTGTTTGCAGCAGAAGCCAGTGGACCTACTCATGATAAAGTGCATCCCCGCATTGGCATCACCGCTAAATGGATTTGGGGTATTTATGCCGGAATGACGGGAACATTAATTGTCCTATTAGTACTCGGCGGTATGAGCGTATTCGATAGTATATGCCATGCTTTCACAACTACCAGCACCGGTGGATTTTCTACCAAACAAGCGAGTATTGAATATTATCACTCACCCTATATCGATTATGTAATCTCTACTTTCATGTTTCTTTCGGGCATCAACTTCACGCTATTACTGTTGATGTTCAATGGAAAAATAAAAAAGTTCATTCATGATGCAGAGTTGAAATTCTATTTCTTGTGTGTTTCTTTTTTTACTATATTTATTGCCGTCTGGCTCCATCAGACTTCTTCTATCTCCATAGAAGAAGCGTTCCGCAAATCACTATTCCAAGTGATCTCCTTGCAAACTTCTACGGGATTTGCTACTGCCGATTATATGCTATGGCCTTCTATCCTTTGGGGATGTCTTGTAATAGTAATGATCATCGGAGCTTGTGCCGGCAGTACAACCGGAGGTATCAAATGTATTCGTATGGTTATTCTGCTTCAGGTTGCAAAAAACGAATTCAAGCATATTCTTCACCCTAATGCCGTGCTCCCGGTACGAGTAAATAAGCAAGTGATTTCCCCTTCAATACAATCTACCGTACTAGCTTTCACCTTTTTGTATGCAGTCATTGTGATTATCAGTGTACTTGTCATGATGGGCTTAGGAGTAGGTTTTTTGGAATCAATCGGAACAGTGATCTCAAGTATAGGCAATATGGGACCGGGACTCGGCACATGTGGCCCGGCCTTTTCATGGAGTGAACTGCCGGATGCTGCCAAATGGCTACTCTCTTTCTTAATGCTCTTGGGACGTTTGGAATTGTTTACAGTATTATTGCTTTTCACTTCCGGTTTCTGGAAAAAGAATTAAGAAGGTTCTTCTTCAAATTCCGTGCTAGTAAAGCTCATTGAAAGGTTGATGGATAAAGGGATATCGGCATATTAGAAATAGCAAATAAATTATCCAAGCTATATGCATCTTAAAGTACCCCGGAATAGCCATGAATAAGGTTATTGAACATAAATAAGTAGCACGGAATTTGATTAAGAACCATTAAGAATTCAATAAAGGTAGCCTGTTTAATGCAAAAGCTACAATAAGATATACATTACCAGGCTATTACAAGACTAGCTATCTATTCATATATTTCTCAAACATACTCACTAGGATAAGAAAAAACACTCATCGCAATGAGAAAAAATTCTCATCACGATGAGTATTCTATCGTATTTCTACGCTGTTATCGCATCATATCTTTCTAAGTAAAACTTTTCTTACAACAGGCTTATTTATTTCATAAATCTTATTGATAAGAACCTCCATTTCTTGCTGGCGAGCATCACGGACAGCTTCAAACATCATCTTTGAATACATATCACGACGTCCCTTCAACCAAACGTTTTTATCCAGGTTTTCATCCATCACCTCGATCGCTTTTCTGTCATCAGCAAACAATAATCCCTTTTGTTGGAAAAAACCGAATTCACACCATGCATACTCTCTGAATGTTTTTTCAATTTCCCAACGATATTCATTCAGGTGCATAACCGCCAATGCCTGTTGGTATTGGGGAGTTTTGGATTCAGCAGCAAGATTAATGCCTTTTGCCAGTTCATCTCCACTCCAGGTTCCTATTTCTTCATTATCTATCAACAATTTATAATTGCCTTTCAGTCCTGTTACTTTCAACGTTTCGCGGTTCATCTCTTCCATAAAAGGAACAACCTTCAGCACTTCTGCCTGGCTCTTTTTCTGTCCCCAACCACGAGGAATAGTATCCAAAGGATAAGGAAGAGCACCTGCCAGGTAGTCAAAGCTCAAGTCTTTTCCGCTCTTCTTTATATTTGAAATAGTACAGTTCTCCGACTTGACGGCTTGTTTCTTATTAGCATTAATCTCCACATCCGCTACTTCTTTACCTACAAATCCCTGGGCTTTCAGGAAAAGATAGGCCATCACCATGTGTCCGTCGTTATCGGGATGAATACGGTCACTTCCACAAAGAGTAAAGGTAGGATCTTTCTGCTGATATTGCTGATTCAAAGCAACCATAGGCGCATTTAAATCAGTAAATTCCCAATTATTCTTAGCTGCCGATTCTTTCTGATATTCAACAAGTCGTTTGATGGTTTCATTCTTTGTCTTGAACGGTGTATTCTCTTTAAGTTGTACGGTTTCATCATACGGAGAAGTTCCGACCATCACGATACGGGTATCAGGAAGATCTTTAAAGCGTTTCTCCATCTGCTGGTAATTCTTTACACTTTCCTGATATTTCTGTTCACCGAATTCTTTGGGCTTATCACCATTGTATTCAAAATATCCGGAATCATTCATACCAAAAGTCACCATCAACACGGAAGGTTTCATCGCAAAAATATCACCATCCAGGCGTTTGTTCATATCATAGGCCGTATCTCCACCAATACCACCGTTAAAAACACGGATAGGCATATCCGGAAAACGGGTCATATAATACAACCAGATGTATGAATGGTAATGACCGCCATCCGTTATACTATTTCCTAAAAACACTGCCCTTTCACCCTCTTTAAAAGGCTTCACTGTTTGGGCAAATGCAGCTGTACATGCCATACAAGCTGCCGCAATCAATAAAATAATTTTTTTCATGTCTTAGTCTTAATCTATCTTTTACAAATTGTTATCTTCTTCATGAATGTTTTCCTTATTTTTTGCGAGGATCATATACGGCAACCGCCACGCGTGAATCGGCACATCCATAATATAAGAACCATTTCTGATTGTGGAACACAAGTCCTTCTATGAATACAGTTCCGGCAGGATATTGTCCGCTCTTCTCAAAATCCGATTCGGGAATATAGAATGGCTTATCTAGACGATCAATTAATTTGGCAGGGTCTTTGGCATCAAACAAGGCTTGCCCTGCACAATAGGAGTTTGCTGTATAAAGTGTATCCCCTTCAACACCTGATTTATTTTTACCGTTATAGAACAACAGGATTCCTTGATCCGTCAGGATGGCAGGAGGACCACATTCAGTTAGATCACTGTCGAACTTACCTTCGCGCGGAGTCATCACTTTCAGGAATTCTCCGTTTTCGTCCAACATTGGTTCCCAGTTTACCAAATCTGTGGAAGTAGCTAGATTCACAAACTTTTCTCCCCAGTACATCCAGTATTTCCCATCAATCCTGGCAATCACTTGTTTGCCGTCAATTAATTTGGTTACAATAGAGGCAGATTTGGAAAATTCATCTATAAATCTTCCGTTGTATGCTTTTGCAAAAGCCGGTCCATGTTTTTCCCACGTTTGAAGATCGCGCGAGGTGGCCACTGCCAAACGCGCCTGTTTGCGATTCCATTGTGTGTAATGCATTACATAAAGTCCGTCTTCTGTTACGGCAACACGCGGATCTTCGCAACCGCCGGGATTTTCCAATTCTTTCTGGCTGTCGTCTGCCGGATAAAATATGGGTACGGACATTCGTTTGAAATGTAGTCCGTCGTCAGAAGAGGCATATCCCAAACGAGAGGTACGTGTTCCGATACCGGTTGCCGAGTTATCTTCAGCCCGATAGAGTACTACAACTTTTCCATCATAGATCGTAGCAGCCGGATTAAATGTATCACTTGCTTCCCATGCTATTGAATCCTGTCTCATCGGACAATAGAAAAGGGTTGTTGTGTCAGGAGAGATAATCGGATTAACACCCTCCGGACGCTGAAAGTCCGTCCATGCCCAATCCGGAAATTCTGATATTTGTTTCTTTTCGCTACATGAAGCAACGAAGGCGGCAGCCATCAGTAGATAAGCTATGTTTTGTAGTTTTCTTTTCATTTTTACGTTTGATATTATAAATAAGTGCTCTTACAAAATTATCTTATATCATAAATTTATATACTTCGTTGATTTGCTTTAAGGGAAAGAGGGAGGTGTTACTTTTGTTCCCCACTTCACGTCAGGCTTGGACGAGGTAGTGTATTCTATCGTAGCTCCATTATTCAGTTGATCCCAATCGAGCCATGTACTGTCATACGATTTACCGTTTAACTTCATGTTCTTTATATAAATATTCTTTTCAGAACCGCCTTTTATCACAATATCCCCTTTCTTCAGATGAACCTTCACTGATGAAAATATCGGTGTATTTACAGTAAAACCTCCCACTCCTGGTATTTCGGGATAAAGTCCGATGCAAGCGAATACATACCAGGCACCCATCGTTCCTAAATCATCATTACCCGGCAGACCATCAATTTTACTTGAATACTGTTCATTCAATACACGGTTAATAATCTCCTGTGCTTTATAGGGTGTTCCTACCCAGTTGTATATCCAAGGGATGTGAAAGCTCGGTTCATTGCCGGAAGCGAACCAGGCATCATTGTAACCGGCATCCAGACGAGTAAAGAATTCATCCAGGCGTTTTTCTGCAACAGCTTTGCCTCCGATGATTTCTATCAGGCCGGCAATGTCGTACGGCACCATCCAAAAATAATTCTTATAAGTCGATTCACGGAAATCTTCAGTCAATGGTTTCCACGAACCATCCGGATTGCGTGATTGCAGCCAGCCGGTTTCCGGGTTATACAGATTCTTCCATGAACGTGCGAAGTGAAAATAACGCCAGCTCGCAAACTCATCTCCTACGGCATGTAAGGCAAATTGTGCGATTGCAAAATCAGCGGAAGTATATTCCAACTGAATAGAAGCATTATAATAACCTTTATCCAAATACTGTTTCAGTCCCGGTCGAGCCTCCACATCCTGCGACATTGCTCCCGGTTCTTCAGCTCCCTTTCTCATTATTTTGAAAATCGGTTTCGGATCATAATTACGGGCACCAAAAGCATAAGCATTGGATATCAGGATAGGAGTCGGATCTCCTTGCATTACTCCGGTTTCTATATTAGCCATCACCCAACGCGGGAAAGCACCACCCGCTTCTTCTGCAAACAGTTGGTGAGAAATCACAATATCAGAAGCAACTTCGGGATCGAGCATAGATAATAATTGAATCTGTGTGCGATAGGTATCCCAGTTACTGAAAGAGGTGTAATGTTTCGAACGAGACTTATGCACTCTGAAGTCAGCTCCCATATACTCTCCGTTCACATCACTGCAAACGTTCGGATGAATGAATGAGCGATACAGATGGGTATAAAATTGAGTGGCACGATCCGGATTAGTTCCTTCGACTTCGATCTTACCTAAATAATGATTCCATTTGGATTCAGCCTGATTCTGAATCTGCAGGAAATCCCATCCGGTATTCTCCGCTTTCAGATTCTCGCGTGCATTCTCTACCGAGACATAAGAAACTCCAATCTTATATTGGACATTTTTCTTCTTGCTTACATCAAAAGTAAAGTAAACTCCAGAATATTCTCCTTCGGCAAAAGTAGTGTTCGGTTTCAATTCATCTCTTTTCCATGTTCCCGACTCCAAGGCATCCGCATCAAATTCTGCTACGAAATAGACTTTATACGGTGTACGCAGACCGCAGAAATTACCACCCTCTGCATATCCTTCACACTTATTGGGTGCAGTGATTACGATGGCTGCCTGTTCAATTGGAGTGGCAGATATCCCTCCACCGATAATAACCGTACCATATTGCTGATCTGCCGGATATTCATAACTCGCCATACCGGTTCTCTCGGTCACAGTCAGTTTGGCTTTGATGTCTTCCTGCACCATAGCCTCATAATAACCTGCATGTCCTTTTTCTTCAGAAATATTGATGCGATAGTTGAGGATATTGTCAGGAGACATCTTCAGTTTGCCTTTTACCGGAAAGGTAGGAAAGTTGCCCATGTGTTCGCAACCGCCGCCACTCAACTGATTGATGACGAATCCGGAGCGTTTGGAAAAGTAAGAAGGGGTGAACTGCACCATACCATACGGATAGGTGGCTCCGGGATAAAGATATCCCGAAGTCAAGCCAACGCCTTTTGTACCTATCAGCGTATTTACCTGACGAGCATAATTGCTCCCGGCATTCTGTGCCAAAAGGTTCCCCCACCCTCCGATCAATACCAATAATAAACCTGTTAAAACTTTATTTTTCATACTGTATTTTCATTATTTCTTTTCTTATTCTTTCGACAGAGAGAAAGGAGCGGCATACTTTGACGTGCACCTTTCTTTATTTGGTTGACTTCCCATTTCAAAACGGAGCGTACCACCGTCTGCTATATCGTCATATTTAATGAAATTCTTATCCAACACACGTCCATTCAAAGTAGCAGACTGGATATAGACATTCTCTTTATTATTGTTATTTGCTTCAATCACAAACTTATTCCCGTTTTCCAGCGTTATGGTAGCCTTTTTAAATAGCGGACTGCCAATCACATATTCATCCGTACCCGGACAAACGGCATAAATACCTAATGAGCTCAAGATATACCATGATGACATACCACCTTGGTCTTCGTCTCCCGGATACCCTCTTTCTGTTGCATTATAGAGTCTTTCAACAATCTGACGTACCCAATACTGTGTTTTCCATGGCTGACCGGCATAACTATACAGATAAGGCATGTGTTGAATCGGCTGATTGCCGTGTGCATATTGTCCCATACCTGCCAGCTCCATTTCTTTCATTTCATGGATCACACCTCCGTATGTTCCCGGCTTGATAGTGCTGGGCAGGGTAAATACTGAATCCATCTTGATGGTAAACTTCTGATCGCTTCCGAACAAGTCTATTAATCCTTCTACATCATGGAATACAGACCAGGTATAATGCCAGGCGTTACCCTCACAGAAAGGTCCGCCCCACTCCAGAGGATCAAATGGTTCCTGCCATTTGCCATCGAGTCCTTTTCCACGCATAAAGCCGACAGACGGGTCGAACACATTCTTATAATTGTACATCTGGCGTGCAAATACTTCCTGATAGTGTTTGTTGCCAATCATTTTAGCCAACTGATAAGCACAAAAATCATCGTATGCATATTCCATCGTCTGGGAACTAGACCCCATTGATTGTGGATAGGGAACATATCCCAACTCAAAATATTCTTTCCAGAAGCCACGTCCGTTCGCACCCCCCCAAGGACCTTTGTTCATTGCTTCGTGCGCGTATGCTTTCAATGCTTTTTCCGGATCAAAGGTACGGATACCTTTTGCCCATGCGTCTGCCAGTAATGAAATAGAATGATTGCCCAACATTCCTCCCGTTTCTCCGGGAGCCGACCAGGATGGTAGCCATCCGCATTGTTCCTGTGCGGCGAGCAAAGCATTCATGTAGCGTCCTTGCATAGTGGGATGAAGAATATTGGTCAGTGGAAACTGTGAACGGAATGTATCCCAGAATCCATTATCGGTATACATATATCCGTCATATACTTTGCCATCATAAGGACTATAGTAATAAGGTTCTCCGTTTGCCTTACGTTCATAGAATTTACGGGAGAAGAGATTGGCACGGAACAGGCAAGAATAGAAAGTATTCATTTGTTCATCTGTTCCGCCTTCGACCTGAATTCTGTTCAATAATTCATTCCATGTTTTATATCCGCGTGCCTTAGTGGCTTCCAAATTCTTATCTTTACCCAGTTCGTCGTTCAGCGTAATCACAGCCTGCTCTGCGCTAATATAGGAAGAGGCAGCTTTCGCCTGTACCTTGGCTCCTTTTTTAAATTTGATATAAGCTCCATAGCCTTTACCTTCTCCCTCCAACTTTTTAGAGAAAATCTCATCTTTCTGATTTTCCCACATACCGTAATCCTCAAATGCTTTATCAAACTGCACAACAAAGTAACTACGGAATGTCTTAGAGTTATTTACAAAACGTTGATTATTCACCCAACCAGAGATTTGTCTCTTTGCTGGATCAATCTTAATTTCACTCATATCCGTATATCCGTCAATCACCAGATAAGCCTCTTCGGTAGAGGGATAAGAAAAGCGCAAATGTACACCACGAGTAGTTGGAGCCATCTCGGTTGTAATTCCATTATCCAGCGTTACTTTATAATAATGTGGCTTGGCAATTTCATTATCATGGCTGAACTTCGTTGCCCTCTTATCCTGATTGACCACTAATTCGCCTGCCACCGGCATAAACGAATAAACGGCATAGTCACTCATCCACGGACTACATTGATGTGACTGGCAGAAACCTCTGATTTTATCTACTGCATATTGATATTTCCAACCTTCACCATTCTTTCCGGTCTGTGCAGACCACGTATGCATGGCATAAGGCATACCGGTAGTAGGATATGTGTTTCCATAACTTAATCCAAAATGGGAATCAGTTCCTTGCAAGGTATTGACGTATTGCACCAAGTCTTTCGTTTGAGCATATATTCCTATCGAAATAAAAAGAAAGATTACTAGATAAATTAGTTTTCTCATGGTTATTCTTTAATGTGTAACATACTATTTTTACTGACAGATTGAAGGAATCATTTATTGCCGAAAGTGATTCCCGGCCAATCATCTGTGCGGAATGGAGATGCCGGAAGATTGGCTCCATTATACAAATTACAGATCGGATTATCAGCCCATGCGTATCTAACAGCTATCGGGAAAGTAACTTCCGGTGAAGATACAACGATGGTATTACCTTCAATCACAGCATTAGCCCAATAGAATTTATGATCAATACCGGCAATGGTAAATCCCTTTATTACTTCGTTATTTAGTGTCTTCAACCCACCATCTGTATGTTTGAAATAAATACGGATCTTATTCCCTTCAATCTGATACGTATCATACATTGGACCGGAATATGATATTTTCTCACCATAAGTCTGTGCTCGCGCAGCCAGTGCCAAACGCCTGCCGACTTCTTGCTTATTCTTCGGATGAATATCAAAAGCATCGCCTATATCAATGGTTACAGCCATTCCTGTATTCTCAAGATGCAATGTGCGTGTTTGAGCCTCTCTCAATTCAGCCCAGGTTGCATCTACTGGAGCTGTCTGTTGAGCTGTAAAACTAGCAAGTTGTACCATATAAAATGGAAAATCATATCCCCAATGATCCCGCCAGTCTTTTATCATTAATGGCATCAATTCACGATATTGATATGCTTGTCCTGTGTTAGCTTCTCCTTGATACCAAATCGCCCCCTTTATACTATAGGGAATCAACGGATTCAGCATCGCATTAAATAAGAAGCCAGGAATATTCGGTTCATTAGCAGTATTAACAGGCATTTGTGGAATATCTTTTATATTCAAAGAAACTTGATATTTCCAATCACCAGCCAATGGTATGACATCTGATTGAGAGCAATGAAGTGAGATACTTTCAGGGCTTCCATTTATACCACCTGCACCTCCTGTATCCATAACACGCACAGCAATCACTGCTTTACCACTTTTCACCAACTCTTTAGGTATCTTATAGCTTCTTGGGGTCATCCATCCCTCAGTGTGTCCTACTTGCACGCCATTGAAATATGTAAAATCATTATCATCAATTACTCCGACATTCAACGTCAGTTCTTTGCCCTCCCATTTCGCCGGAATTTCTATTGTTTTTCTAAACCAAACAATACCATTAAACCCTTTCAAACCTTGCTCCTGCATCAAACCAGGCACTTCCATTGTTTTCCATGCACTGTCTTCAAAGTCTGTAACTGTCCATGCGGCTCTGCCATCCACAAATCCTTTATCAATCTTTTCAATCTCTTTTTTCCAATCTTCCACATCTGAATGAAATTTCTTTTCACGATCTTCGGATGAAATCGGAAGTTCTTTCAAGACATCAAGTTTCTTCTGCATACCCGGCATTGTTGCTAAAGCCTCTTTACTCGTCCATGTCTCAATACAGGTACCTCCCCAAGAAGTATCTATCAAGCCGATTGGCACATTTTGATACCTATGCAAATCACGCCCGAAAAAATAACCGGCTGCCGAAAAGTCTGCTACACTTTTTGATGAACAAACTTGCCAACCACCACCTGCTGCTTTTATATCACTAACAGGCAATGGACTCGTAGCTTTTTCTATCAGTAAGAAACGAATATTTGGATAGTTATTTGCTTCTTTTTTTTCTTGCTGGTAGTTCATTACCTTACCCCACCCTTCTACCTGCATTTCCATATTGGATTGGCCGGAACATACCCAGACCTCTCCAATCATCACATTGTTCAACTTTACAGTTTTTCCGTCAGAGATAGTTATCGTATATGGTCCTCCAGCTACAGGAGTATCGACTTTAGTCTTCCAGTTTCCTTGTGCATCAGCTTGGGTAGTATATTTTTTCTGATCCCATGAAGTAGTGATTACTATAGTTCTATTAGATTTGCTTATTCCCCAAATAGGAGCTTCTGCTTTCTGTTGCAACACCATATTATTAGAAAACAATGGTGACAATTTTACTTGTGCATAAACATTAGCAACAAACAATAGACACCATAAAATACAAACTAAAACTTTTCTCATTTCCACTCTTTATTAATCATATAACGTATGACGAACAAAACTCTATTTACCATTAATTAAGCAACCAAATACAAACTTAAAATAATCAAAAAAAGAATCATTTCTTATATTTGTAAAAAATGATTCTTTTTTTGATTATCTAAATAAATAACGATTATTCTTCATAAACTCTTTCCCAATTATATACACGATAGAAATAAGGACGATAATAATCAGCACTACCTACAGCGTTGAAGTTGTCCCAAAAATTTTTGGGATCTGTATTTGTAGAAAAGACTAATTCACCATTACGTGATAAATGTGGATGCAAGTTTATCATGTATAAATTCTGATAAGTTTGATCACCTAATTTATCTAAAAAATCAGAGAATCCAAATAGCCTTTTACAATCGACAAAAGGTCCATATGGTTTATCACTCCGGAAAATATACATTTCACGTCCAAACCATTTAGCTTGTGCCAACATATAATAGGTATCTCCTTTTTTAAATACCCATGGCATACTACAATCTGTCTCTTGAATTCTAGAACGCTTAACTTCCTCCTCAGTAGGATAAGTATTCTGCCAAGAAAAATTTCCTTGTTCATCCCCTACATAATACTCCCACGGACTAGTAAGATCATGTCTAGCCGTACGAGCTACTATCATATCATAATTATTATATGAACCATACAAATAAATATGACCGTCTTCGTCTTCCCACAAAGTAGATCCATATCCATATATATCAACATCATTAAAATGGTGATCAGCACTAATTAGTTTCATATAGTTATCATCTCCTGGGGTTCCTTCCAAACTATAAGTTGCCAAACAAATACCCTCATGTCTCATCAAAGCATCCGGATTTGTATTATCGACCCCATTCCAAAGCACCTGTAATTTATTATTACATACAGTAGCGTCACCTGCCCAATACAACCAATCTTGATCAATTTCTCCTTCTTGGATCTTATCATCACTCAAACTAGCTTTGGGATGACGAATATGAGTACGTGCTTGATAATAACGAGGAGCCTCGGGAGTAGTAGTTTGTACAAAATCAGCCAACCATACAAGATTCTCCTCCTCATCACCAGGAGTCTGAACCATTATAGAATTACGTGGGAAGCTACAATCCTTACGTGCACGAGTTTCACCTTCTACTACTCCATAAAAACTATCGTTAAATGACCAAAATGCATTTCCATCAGGTAATAGAGTTGTCAATACACCGTCGCCTCCGTTCCAGCCCAAAGTCCGAGTAAATAGTTTATCATACTTTTTATCTTTAAAAGCCATCACATAGCCATTAGTCTCCATCAGTTCTAATTCCCATGCCGGATCAATAGTATTTAAAAGGCTCAGTCTGAAACCTTGGGGGATTGCGTTAAAATTCTTATTTTTGCATCATGAAAACATCCTCTTCCCAAACGATTGATCCTGTTGCTTC
>NZ_JADPLO010000043.1:0-58440 GCF_015667765.1 Bacteroides sp. 1001302B_160321_D4
CACCGCAAGGATGGAGAAAAACTGAAACTGGCAGGTGAGAAAGTAATACATGAAGGTGCTTTCACTCCGGGCAACGGTTGGCAGGAAGTACGATTTGCTGCTCCGGCGAAAGGACGTTATTTCTGTTTGGAAGCGCTTTCTCCGCAAGCAAATGACAACATCGCAGCAGTGGCAGAGTTCGATGTCCTGGGAGCTGATGGCAAACCGGTATCTCGTGAACATTGGAAGATTCGTTATGCCGATAGCGAAGAAACGCGTAGCGGCAACCGTACAGCCGACAAAATATTCGACTTGCAGGAATCTACTTTCTGGATGACTGTGGATAATGTCCCTTATCCTCATCAACTGGTGATTGACTTGAGTAAAGTGGAAACAGTGACCGGCTTCCGCTATCTGCCCCGTGCCGAAAAAGAATATCCGGGCATGATTAAAGAATATCGGGTGTATGTGAAATCTGCCGACTTTAATTACTAAACTATTGATGTACAAGCATTGAAATGATAATAGATATGAAGAAAAATATAATCCTTTTCGCACTCCTCTTCGTAGGAGTGTTGACTGGATATTGCCAACAATCTGCCTACCTGTTTGTTTATTTCACCGGCAATCGCATGAGTGAAGAAGCCGTCAGGATGGCTGTTAGTCTCGACGGATATAATTATAAAGCTTTGAATGGAAATCAACCGGTACTTGATTCCCGGGTGATTAGTTCAACAGGCGGAGTGCGCGATCCTCATATTTTACGTTGTGAAGATGGGAAGACATTTTATATGGTAGTTACAGACATGGTATCTGCCAATGGATGGAGTTCTAATCGCGCCATGGTATTGCTGAAATCGAAAGACCTTGTACACTGGACTTCCAATATCGTAAATATCCAGAAGAAATATCCCGATCAGGAAAACCTGAAACGTGTGTGGGCGCCACAAACGATTTATGACAAGGAAGCCGGAAAATACATGATCTATTGGTCCATGCAACATGGCAATGGCCCGGACATCATTTATTATGCTTATGCTAACAAGGATTTTACCGATATAGAAGGAGAACCGAAACCACTGTTTCTTCCGAAAAACGAAAAGTCATGTATTGACGGCGATATCGTCTATAAAGACGGGCTTTATCACCTGTTCTATAAAACGGAAGGGAATGGAAATGGCATTAAGAAGGCTACTACTTCCTCTCTGACCTCCGGACAGTGGACGGAATCAGATGACTATAAGCAGCAGACGAAGGATGCAGTAGAGGGTGCGGGCATCTTTCCATTGATTGGCTCGGATAAGTATATCTTGATGTATGATGTGTATATGAAAGGCAAATACCAGTTTACGGAAAGTGCTGATTTGGAACACTTCAAAGTGATTGACCATGCCGTTAGTATGGATTTCCATCCACGTCACGGTACTGTTATTCCGATTACTCAAAAAGAATTGCAACGCCTTTTCAAGGCGTATGGTAAACCGGAAGGTTTCTGATCCAAAGGAGGAAGATCAAAACCCATCTAAATTAGAAATCATCCTCGCCACAGCTTCTTGTCGCGAAGATGATTTCGTTGAAAGGAAATTTGGGTACCTCTCATCTACAAATTCAATGAATTTCAAGCGGGTAATTTTCATTTCCAGATAAATACATTCACCCTTTCGTCTTTTTTGAGTTATTAAGATAAGGTGGATTCACTAGTGTAATCCAGGAAAATAGTATACGATATTGGAAAAAGTGTATATTTTACCCTTGTTTACTTGTTTCTTATATATTTTTAAGTGTAAAACAACCAATTATAGCTTGAAATATATCAGTTAGAATAATGAAAATCTTAACTTTGCGATTGATAATCTTAATGCAATAGATACCATGAGAAAATTATTCCTGTTTTTAGTTGTCTTGTTTTTGTCGTTTCAGCAAGTCACTTTAGCTGCAATCAAAGAAATGACGAGTACCCCCGATTCGGTTTATCTCTTTTCCTTCGCTACTTCCGGAGACGACGGACGTAGCGGGCTTCGTTTTGCCTGGAGCATGGATAAGGAAAACTGGTTTGAAGTCGGCCGGAACTACGGATATCTCCGGTGTGATTACAGCCGTTGGGGATCACAGAAGAAAATGCTCGACCCTTATTTGAAACAGTCGCCCGCTGGCGAATGGATATGTACCTGGAAATTGAATGATCGTGATGGATACGGTCAGGCCACTTCTAAAGACTTGATAAACTGGACCAGCCAGAAATATCCCCGTACTACTTCCGATTTTAACGGAACAAGAGTGAAAGCCGTAGTTGCCGGAGAGGAGCAGAAAGGAACTATCAACCGGGTAGCGTGGACTTTGGTAGATGGATTAAATAAGAATTATGGCTGGAATCAATATCGGAACTCATTGCATGGAGAACGTCCGGTACAGGATGGAGAACGTTTTGCCGGTTTGAAGCCTGTAAAAGCAACGGTCACCGTACAACCCGAACGTGCCAAGGCCATCAGCGATGTCTTGTTGGGTGCTTTCTTTGAAGATATTAATTATTCGGCAGACGGAGGACTCTATGCAGAGCTGATCCAGAACCGTGATTTCGAATACGACCCTTCAGACAGGGAAGGGGATAAGAACTGGAATAGTACTCATTCCTGGACATTGAAAGGAGATAAAACCACTTTCACTATTGCTACTACCGATCCTATTCATGCCAATAATCCGCATTATGCCGTATTGAATGTAGAACGACCGGGAGCCGCGTTAGAAAATACAGGCTTTGATGGTATCGCGCTGAATGTCGGAGAGAAATATGACTTTTCCATATTTGCGAGGGTTCCGCAGGGGCAATCAAACAAATTGCAGGTTCGTTTGGTAGATAGAGAAGGAAATATATGTGGAGAGACTTCTCTGACTGTGTCTTCCCGCCAATGGAAAACGTATAAAGCAGTGATTACTGCCAAAGCCACCGCAGATACTCGCCTCGAAATCATTCCCCAATCTGCTGGAGAATTGAATCTGGATATGATTTCTTTGTTTCCGCAGCATACATTTAAAGGACGCAAGAACGGACTCCGCAAGGATCTGGCTCAAGTGTTAGCTGACATTCATCCCCGTTTCATCCGTTTTCCCGGTGGCTGTGTGGCTCATGGTGATGGTCTGAAGAATATCTATCAATGGAAAAACACAGTCGGTCCGTTAGAAGCAAGAAAGGCGCAACGTAACCTTTGGGGATATCATCAAAGCATGGGACTGGGATATTTTGAATATTTCCAATTCTGCGAAGATATTGGCGCAGAACCGCTTCCGGTATTGGCTGCCGGTGTTCCTTGCCAGAACTCTGCCTGTCACGGTGACTTGAGAGGCGGGCAGCAAGGCGGTATCCCAATGAGCGAAATGGGTGCTTATATTCAGGATATTCTTGATCTGATAGAATGGGCAAACGGCGACGCTAAGAAGACAAAGTGGGGAAAGGTACGTGCCGAAGCAGGCCATCCGAAACCTTTCAACCTGAAATACATCGGTATCGGAAATGAAGATCTCATCACCGATATCTTCGAAGAACGTTTTACAATGATATTTAATGCCATCAAAGAAAAATATCCGGAAATGATCGTTGTAGGTACAGTAGGACCGTTCAATGAAGGTACAGACTACGTAGAAGGATGGAAACTGGCCGACAAACTGGGTGTGCCGATGGTGGACGAACATTATTATCAGACTCCGGGATGGTTCCTGAACAATCAGGATTTCTACGATAAATACGACCGTTCGAAAAAGACAAAAGTATACCTGGGCGAATATGCGACTCATATCCCGGGACGAAAAGCGAATATCGAAACTGCACTGACGGAAGCTCTTTATCTTGCTGCCCTGGAACGCAATGGAGACGTTGTACACATGACTTCTTACGCTCCTCTTCTCGCCAAAGAAGGACATACCCAATGGAATCCGGATTTGATTTACTTCAATAACCGGGAAGTGAAACCGACCACCGGATATTATGTGCAGAAACTCTACGGACAGAATGCCGGAAACGAATATTTGCCGTCGAAGATCACTTTGGATAATAAAGACGATAAAGTGCAGAAACGTTTTGCTTCTTCCATTGTCCGCGATTCGGCAAGTGGAGATGTGATTGTGAAGTTGGTCAACTTACTTCCAGTAGAGGTGAATACCCATGTCGACCTTTCCGGAATCGGTGCGGTACAGCCTTCTGCAAAGAGAACCGTACTGACCGGCAAACCGGCAGATACTCCGCTACCTGTTGAAGATACGGTGGAAGTGGCAGAAAAGTTTGATTGCCAATTGTCTGCCTACTCTTTTACGGTGATCCGGATAAAAAAGGCTAATGAGAAATAACAGGAAATAAATGAAGAACATAATAACATGAATAATATGAAGAAGATAATAAGCGCTCTGCTGGCTGGTTGCTGTCTGACTTCGCTGATGGCACAAGACGTGGTCGTGAAAGGACCGGATGAAAAACTGCAATTGGTTGTCTTTACTTCCCTTGCCGAAAAGCCAAGTTATTCCATTACCTATAATGGGAAAACCATGCTGGAAAAATCACCTTTGGGTATGAACACGAATATCGGTGACTTTGCTAAAGGAATGAAACTGACAGGGCATACGGTCACCCCTATTGATACTGTCTACCATCAGGATCGTATTAAAACCTCACAAGTGCATTATCAGGCAAACGAGCTGAACTGTCATTTTGAGAATCCGAAAGGGCAGAAAATAGACGTTGTCTTTCGTGTCAGCAACAATGATGTAGCTTTCTGTTATACCCTGCCGCGTCAGGACGGAAAAGGGAGTGTAACGGTGACTGCCGAAGAAACCGGTTTCCGTTTTCCGCAACAGACTACTACTTTCTTGTGTCCGCAAAGCGATGCCATGATAGGATGGAAACGTACAAAACCCAGTTATGAGGAAGAATACAAGGCAGATGCTCCGATGAGCGACCGTTCTCAATACGGGCATGGTTACACATTCCCTTGCCTGTTCCGTATCGGTGACGATGGTTGGGTGCTGGTCAGCGAGACAGGAGTGGACAGTCGATATTGCGGCTCACGCTTGAGTGATGTGAGCGAAGGTAATCTGTATACGATTGCTTTCCCGATGGCAGAAGAAAATAACGGTAACGGGACTTCAGCTCCGGCGTTCGCTCTTCCCGGTGTCACTCCCTGGCGTACCATAACTGTTGGCGAAACTTTGAAACCGATTGTGGAAACAACTGTTGCGTGGGATGTCGTGCATCCTCTTTATGAAACAAAATATGACTACCGTTTCGGACGCGGCACATGGAGCTGGATTCTTTGGCAGGATGGTAGTATCAACTATGACGATCAGGTGCGATATATTGATTTTGCTGCGGCAATGGGATATGAGTATGCGTTGATTGATAACTGGTGGGATACGAACATCGGTCGTGACCGCATGAAGTCTTTGGTAGAATACGCACGTAGTAAAGGCGTGGAACTCTTCTTATGGTATAGCTCTTCCGGTTATTGGAATGATATTGAGCAAGGACCGGTTAATCACATGGACAACGCCATTATCCGCAAACGCGAGATGAAATGGTTACAGAGCCTCGGAGTAAAAGGCATTAAAGTTGATTTCTTTGGTGGCGACAAGCAAGAAACGATGCGCCTGTATGAAGATATCTTGAGTGATGCCGACGATCACGGCCTGATGGTGATCTTCCACGGTTGTACAATCCCTCGCGGATGGGAACGCATGTATCCGAATTATATAGGTAGTGAAGCCGTACTGGCATCCGAGAATATGGTATTCAACCAGCACTTCTGCGATAAAGAGGCTTTCAATGCTTGTCTGCATCCGTTTATCCGTAATACGGTGGGTAGCATGGAATTTGGCGGCTGTTTCCTGAACAAACGGCTGAACCGCAACAATGACGGAGGAACTACGCGTCGCACTACTGATATATTTCAATTAGCCACTACCGTGTTATTCCAGAATCCGGTACAGAACTTTGCACTTGCCCCCAACAACCTGAAAGATGTTTCCCCTGTTTGCATGGACTATATGAAAACGATTCCTACCACGTGGGATGAGACGTGTTTCATTGACGGATATCCTGGAAAATATGTCGTGTTGGCACGTCGTCACAATGATACTTGGTATCTGGCTGCTGTGAATGCAGGAAAAGAAACATTGAAGTTGAAACTGGATTTAGAAATGTTTGCCGGAAAAACGGTTACCCTGTATAAGGATGATAAGAAAGGAGAGCCACAGCTTGTGCCGTTGAAAGTGAAAGAGAACGGTAAAGTGCAGCTGGAGATTCTTCCACAGGGAGGTGCTGTATTGGTAAACAAATAGATGATATCTCTATCGTTTGTTGTGGGATCATGTGGCAATGATTGTTCGGTAAAAGTTTGATAGAATCAATATTTATAGCATAATTTATGTAGCACTTTTTATGCTACACAAATTGTGCTATGAATAATTGTTTGAATATAAACAATATAGACTGCTTTCTTTATTCTTTGAATGAAACCATATTTGAGAAATGTTTCGTGGATATAATTCATTCAGTTGTGGTTGCAGACATTGCCTTACGCTGGTATACTAAAATAATCATATTCAAGAAAACACTCTTCACCTTTCACAATGCCCTGTTCATCGGCATTAGCGGGTGAAGGGCTGGCTTTCACCTTCCTTTCACCTTTCTATTCTGGCTTTCACAGCTTGTCCAGTCTTCTGCTAACTCTTTCATCTATAGTTGGCAGAAGAAGTGTTAATAGATAGCTTCCAAACTATTATAGGAAAACTTCTTTTCTATAAGGGATAAACTTCCTTTGTATAGGACCCAAACTTTCTTTGCATTATAAGAAAACTATAAATGCAAGCTTTGATTATATAAATGAAACTTCCATTTATATAATTGCAAGTTTTGTTTTTATAAACGCAACTTTCATTTATAGATTGCATTTATTGAAAAGTAAGTTTACATACTGGTAATAGGAAGTTTACCTATAATCAAAAGAAAGTTTGTTATTAATGAAAGAGAGGGTAGTTAGTAATGGATAAGGAAGCAGGTAAGGTATGTTTTCAGAAGCATAGATAGAGAAGTGCCATATAGGATTAGGAAACCGGATTATCAGAAAAGCATTTTATGTGTATATATAAATGACCTGCTCGACCAGAAAATCACTTTGTGTTGAAATCGGGTAGGTTCTTTTTATTGAGTGAACTGATAGGTGAAATCCCTATCCCTATCGTATTATATGGTAAACGCGGGCTAAAATCGAAGTGCAAATGCTCTGTAATATCGTGCATTTAGCGGAGAATGATTGTTTTTTAGTCCTTTTTTGACACATAAGTGTACCTTTATATTTAATGTATCATCTATCTTTGTAAACAAGAAATCTTATTTAATATCATGAATATGAATAGACATTGCAGAATAATCAAGTGTATATTATCAGGAGTCGTTTGTGCGTTGTTACTGCCTGTATCAATGCAGGCACAGAAGAACACGGCATTTATCCCCGGACAAGTGTGGAATGATACGGATGGAAATCCGATCAATGCCCATGGTGGCGGACTTCTTTATCACAATGGTACTTACTATTGGTATGGTGAATACAAGAAAGGAAAAACGATTTTGCCGGACTGGGCTACGTGGGAGTGTTATCGTACAGACGTGACCGGAGTCGGTTGTTACTCTTCTAAAGACTTGCTGAATTGGAAATTTGAAGGAATTGTGCTTCCGGCAGTCAAAGACGATCCGAATCATGACCTGCATCCGTCCAAAGTGTTGGAACGTCCGAAAGTCATCTTTAATAAGAAGACCGGTAAGTTTGTAATGTGGGCACATGTGGAAAGTGCCGATTACAGTAAGGCTTGTGCCGGAGTGGCAGTTGCCGATTCTCCTGTCGGGCCGTTCGTCTATCAGGGAAGTTTCCGTCCGAACAATGCGATGAGCCGCGACCAGACAGTTTTTGTGGATGATGACGGACGTGCTTATCAGTTCTATTCTTCGGAAAATAATGAAACCATGTATATTAGTCTTTTGACTGATGATTATCTGAAACCTAGCGGACGGTTTACTCGTAATTTCGTCAAAGAGTCTCGTGAAGCTCCGGCTGTGTTTAAATATAATGGTAAATACTATATGTTAAGCTCCGGTTGCACAGGCTGGGATCCGAATGTGGCCGAAATAGCAGTGGCCGATTCTATTATGGGAACGTGGAAAACGATCGGTAATCCTTGTACGGGACCGGATGCGGATAAAACGTTTTACGCACAGAGTACTTACGTTCAGCCTGTTATCGGAAAGAAGGATGCATACATTGCTATGTTCGACCGCTGGAAAAAGAAAGACTTGGAAGACTCCCGCTATGTATGGCTGCCTGTACTTGTAAAAGACGGAAGGATAACAATTCCCTGGCATGAAAAATGGACTCTTTCCATCTTTGACAAATAAAAAAGAAGATAAGCATGAAACGGATATTACTACTACTTTGCGGAATAATACTTGTTCCTACTCTTGGCTGTTCCCAGCGTTTGGTGGAAGTAGGAAAGGGATATAGCTGTACTTCGGTCAATACGACGGTCTTTCGGAATAACTCGCTGGTGACGCACGGTGAGGAACAATATATCAGTTATTACGATAACGACGGCTATCTGATACTTGGAAAGCGGAAACTGGATTCGAAACAATGGACTTTACACCGTACCCAATATCAGGGAAATGTAAAGGATGCTCATAATGTAATCAGTATGATGGTGGATGGAGAAGGTTACATACACGTGTCTTTCGATCATCATGGACATAAACTGAATTATTGCCGGAGCATTGCTCCCGGTTCTCTGAAACTGGGAGATAAAATACCGATGACCGGAGTTGACGAAGGAAATGTCACCTATCCGGAGTTTTATTCTTTATCCGGAGGAGATTTACTGTTTGTTTATCGTTCCGGTTCTTCCGGTCGTGGCAACTTGGTGATGAACCGTTATTCGCTGAAAGAACATAAATGGATTCGTGTGCAGGATATACTGATTGACGGAGAAAATAAACGGAATGCTTATTGGCAAATGTATGTCGATGAGAAAGGAACCATCCATCTTTCGTGGGTGTGGCGCGAAAGCTGGCATGTGGAAACAAACCATGATATATGTTATGCCCGTTCGTTTGATAATGGAGTGACTTGGTATAAATCAAGTGGAGAGCAATATGAACTTCCTATCAAATTGTCTAATGCAGAGTATGCCTGTCGTTTGCCTCAAAACTGTGAGTTGATTAATCAAACAAGTATGAGTGCCGATGCAGAAGGAAATCCGTATATAGCCACTTATTGGCGGGATCCCGACAGTAACGTGCCCCAATATCGTATCGTCTGGAACGATGGGAAAGTATGGTATCAACGGCAGATCACAGATCGCAAAACACCTTTTACCTTGAAGGGTGGCGGTACGAAAATGATACCTATTGCCCGTCCGCGTATTGTGGTAGAGGGTGGGGAAGTCTTTTATATTTTCCGCGACGAAGAACGGGGAAGCCGTGTATCGATGGCACATGCGTCCGACGTCGGCATTAGTAAATGGACGATAACGGATTTGACCGACTTTTCCGTGGATGCCTGGGAACCGTCCCATGATACGGAGCTCTGGAAGGAACAGCGGAAACTTCACCTCTTTGTGCAACACACCCGTCAGGGAGATGGTGAACGTACAGCGGAAATTGACCCTCAAATGGTATATGTATTAGAAACAGATATGAATATAAATAAGTAAAGATATGAAGGAATTATCTGCAACTCTTTTTTCGTACTCTTCCTAGGTGGTGTAATTCGTGTCTTAATTCATCATCAAGCTCATATATGGCTTTAACGGCCGAAGTATTCTATCTGTTAGTTCACTAATATTCATCTGTATATGCGCACCGGGCAGTCGCTCGGTACTATACATGCACTTCCCTTTACACAGATAATAATAACCGTTATTCACAGACAATTGCTTATCAGACAATTCCAACTGCATTTCATCTTCGGGGAAAGCCGCGGCATAGATTTGCAGCACTTCTTTGGCATTGATGATACGTGCCATGCCCAATGGATGTTGAGGCTGTTGATCTTCGGGAGGTAAGAGTTGAACCATGCGCTTATATCCGGTGTGTTGCCTGATAGCATACAATAGGCTATATTCCACATCTTTATCTTCAGCGCAAAGCTCATTGATAATGATATGTTTGTCTCCTTTATATATAATAGTCACCCCCTTGATTTCGTTTTCTTGTCTGGCTACAAATAAGTATCCTCCGCTGATGGCAAGATCAGTCATAATAACCTGAAAGTCTTCCAGCGTGTGCTGAATACAGCAAGCCCGTTCGGAAAGCTTCTTATTCAAATAAGAATAAATCTCTTCCTGAAATTCCGGAACCACACTGACCGCTATCTCTTTAGCAGGAATAAACTCCGGCAAAACGATCTCTTTAGTTGAATACTTGAATACGGAAGCATATCCCATGCGGGCATAATAATCGAACAACCAGGGCTCCGCCGGTATCAATGTACTGAAATGTACTCCATTCCGCAGCATCCGGGCGAAAGACTGTGATAAAAGCTCTCGCATGACCCCTTTGCTTCGGAAATCGGGATGCGTACAGGCTCCTGAAATATAGGAAGTCTGTACTGTTTCTCCGCCGAAAGTCATCGGATAAGGAAGCATCTGAAGCGCAGAGATTACCTCATCGCCACTTTGGATGGCGACATTCACCTCTGTTTTATAGCGCAGTCTGAAGTACATTTCAACGAATTCTTCACTATCGTCAAAACAGATTTTCCACAATGCTTTTACTTGCTCCTTTATCATCATATTTATAATGGATTTACCATTTTACCATATTCATGGGATGCTCTTTGAGGCAAGCCATATATTTTTCCAGAATCGTTGCCGGCTGGTAAGACAGTTTGGCTTTGCGTAAACCCTCAATACCTAAATCCTCTTCCCGGTTGATATAGATATATTGTTCGGGAATCCGGTTGGCAAATTCATAATTAATCATGGCATACGCACCTTCAATACTGGTATCCGCTTTTTCTACATGTACGCCGAATGTTTCATGATTGATAGGCATACCGAATGTGAATGCGACAATTTTACCGTTCACATGCAAGATACCTCCCGTCAGTCCGAGTGCCTCGAAGTTGTGGAGAGCATAAATCAGGGCGCGACGTTCGTTGCCTGTCCCCTCCTGTTGGTCACAATTATTCACTTTACACCACTCTGCTTCCAGATCCAGACATTCCTGAATACGGTCCGGGGTAATCGGTGTGTATTCGTAATCCGGATAAGTGTTGCGGAACCGGTTGATATGATTTCTTTTCGCCTGGAATTTCTTCCCTTTCAGCGTAGAAAGATCACTTCTCAAATAAATATAATCCGCATAGTCGCGGTCCTCTGTGAAAGTGAACTGTTCCGGAAGGATGGCTTCGAGATCAGCGCGCATATTGCTGCACACTCCCAACATACAGAAATGCTGGTTCTCTTTGCGGGCATCTTCTATCAGCTCCCACAATACTGCTTTCAAATCTCCTGTGCCTACGGGCATCATATAAGCAAGTTGTTCTCCCGCCCAGAACTTGAATACCAGAAAGTTGTCGACCACTGCGAATTGAGTGTCGTATAAGAACCTCCAACTGCAAAGATTGGAGAATGAAAGATCGCAATTGCGGCGATCACTTTTCATCGTGAATGAGGTGATTGTGTCTTTGTCTGCTAATGTGATATCTTTAAATGGAATCATAAAATTGCTTTTTGCGTTTAACTCTTTATATAACGGAAAATCAAGAGATTTTGTTTTTACAAGACACCTAATAATCGAAGGATCGTAGGTGTGAGCAGTGCAGTGAAGATTCCATTCAGTGTCAGTCCCAGACTGGCGTATGCCCCATATTTGCTGCTGATATCCATTGCGGTGGAAGTTCCGACAGCATGAGCGGCTGTCCCCATCGAAAGCCCTTGGGCGATCGGACTGCCTACACGCATGATTTTCATGGTCTTAAAACCACAGATTGCTCCTAATAAACCAACTGCCACAACAACTGCCGCCGTCAGTGACGGAATACCGCCAATGGCTTTGGTTACTTCCATCGCAATCGGAGTCGTAACCGATTTGGGAGCGAGTGACAGGATTACTTCTTGGGAAGCTCCCATAAACTTCGCAATCAGCACTACTGAAATAACTCCGACGATGCAACCTGCCAGTTGAGACAGAAGGATTGGCAATAACTGCTTTTTTATCATCTCCAATTGAAGATATAAAGGTACGCCTAAAGCAACAACAGCCGGGCGGAGCCAGAACTCGATCAGATGTCCTCCTTTATTATAGGTCTCGTATGAGATATTTGTCATTTTAAGGAAGATGATTAATAGGGCGATGGTCAGCAATATAGGATTTAATAATACCAGTCCTGTTTTCTTCTGAAGCAATTTGGCAAAGAAGAAAATCCCGAAGGTGATAGCCAGCAGGAAGAAATTATTCTCTAAGAAACTCATTTGTCTTTATTCGTTAAGTTGATTTTATCTTTAAAGTGCAGTTTCTCCGACAGATGGAAATCCGTCAGATGAAGTTTGCGCGCCAGCTTAATCTGACGTGCCAGCCTGAACTTGCGGACGATTTGATGTACCCATCCCGTAACGACAAGTACAAGCGCGGTGCTGACAATGGTCGCTGTTACTATCGGCCAGAACTCTGCCGCAATAACATCAAAGTATAGCATAAGAGCCACACCGGGCGGAACGAAAAAGAATCCTAAGTTGGCAACCAGAAAGTCGGACAATCCCTGTACCCAGTGTAGTTTAATCCAACCTAATTTTAAAAAGAGGGTGAGCAGCAGCATACCGATGATGCTGGAGGGGAGCTTGATACCCGTAAGATAAACTATTAATTCACCCAAAGCCAAACAGCCAAATAAAATGGCGCACTGACGTATCATATACTAATAACCTATTGATTTTGTTTGAAAACACTGCAAAGGTATGAAAAATAGGAGTACAGTGTTAAATATTATAATATTTTAGACTTGGGAGAGAAAAATAGCCGAAATTGTAATGTGGATATTGCAAAATTGAGTACTTTTGCACCGCAAATTACAAATTGTAAGGACGTTTTATAATAATATTCAATATATCTATGCTCAATTTAATCAACCAAATCGTGGCGCGTGCGAAAGCAAATCGCCAACGTATTGTTCTTCCGGAAGGAACTGAAGAACGCACATTGAAAGCTGCCAATATGATTTTGACAGACGAAGTCGCTGATCTAATTTTACTGGGTAAACCGGCAGAAATTAATGAACTTGCTGCAAAATGGGGATTGGGAAACATCGGTAAAGCTACTATCATTGATCCTGAAACTTCTCCGAAACACGAAGAATATGCGCAGTTGTTGTGTGAACTTCGTAAAAAGAAGGGGATGACTATCGAAGAAGCCCGCAAGTTAACGAATGATCCTTTATTCTTTGGTTGTTTAATGATGAAGAATGGTGACGCTGACGGTCAGTTGGCTGGTGCCCGCAACACTACTGGTAATGTATTGCGTCCTGCTTTGCAGATTATCAAGACTGCTCCGGGAATCACTTGCGTATCTGGTGCTATGTTGCTCTTGACTCATGCTCCCGAATATGGAAAGAATGGAATTTTGGTCATGGGTGATGTGGCCGTAACCCCGGTTCCTGATGCTAATCAATTGGCGCAGATTGCAGTTTGTACAGCGCAGACTGCCAAGGCGGTTGCCGGTATCGAAAATCCGAAAGTAGCTATGTTGAGTTTCTCTACCAAAGGCTCTGCTAAACATGAAGTGGTAGACAAAGTAGTAGAAGCAACTAAAATAGCTAAGGAAATGGCTCCGACTCTTGATTTGGACGGTGAACTGCAGGCAGATGCGGCTCTTGTTCCTGAAGTAGGTGCAAGCAAAGCTCCGGGTTCGGAGGTAGCCGGACAAGCAAATGTACTGATTGTTCCGAGCCTGGAAGTAGGTAACATTTCTTATAAGCTAGTTCAACGTTTGGGACATGCTGATGCTATCGGCCCGATCCTTCAGGGTATCGCTTGTCCGGTAAACGACTTGTCTCGTGGTTGTTCTATTGAAGATGTATATCGTATGATTGCTATCACGGCTAACCAGGCTATTGCTGCAAAGGCAAATAAATAAGTATTAGATATAAAGTAGTAAGTATTAAATTGACAACGAAATGAAAATTCTGGTATTGAACTGCGGAAGTTCATCTATTAAATATAAATTGTTCGATATGACCAGCAAAGAAGTGATTGCGCAAGGTGGTATCGAAAAAATCGGTCTGAAAGGATCTTTCTTGAAACTGACTTTGCCGAATGGTGAAAAGAAAATTCTGGAAAAAGATATTCCTGAACATACAGTAGGAGTAGAGTTTATCCTGAATACGTTGATTCACCCCGAATATGGCGCTATCAAATCTTTGGATGAAATCAATGCCGTAGGTCACCGTATGGTACACGGAGGCGAGCGTTTCAGCGAATCTGTATTGTTGAATAAGGAGGTATTAGAAGCCTTTACAGCTTGCAATGATCTGGCTCCGTTGCACAATCCTGCTAACTTGAAAGGTGTGAATGCAGTTTCTGCTATTCTTCCTAACATTCCGCAGGTAGGTGTATTCGATACGGCTTTTCATCAGACCATGCCGGATTATGCTTACATGTATGCTATTCCTTATGAATTGTATGAAAAGTATGGTGTGCGTCGTTATGGCTTCCACGGAACATCTCATCGTTACGTGTCCAAACGTGTATGCGAATTCTTGGGTGTAAATCCGGTAGGAAAGAAAATCATCACTTGTCATATTGGTAATGGTGGTTCTATTGCCGCTATCAAAGATGGTAAATGTATAGATACTACTATGGGCTTGACTCCATTGGAAGGCTTGATGATGGGTACTCGCAGCGGTGACATTGATGCCGGTGCAGTGACGTTTATCATGGAAAAAGAAGGCTTGAATACTACGGGTGTTTCCAACCTGTTGAACAAGAAGAGCGGTGTACTCGGTATTTCAGGTGTATCAAGCGATATGCGTGAACTTTTGGCTGCTTGTGCGGCTGGTAATGAGAAAGCTATCCTTGCAGAGAAGATGTATTATTATCGTATCAAGAAATACATCGGTGCTTATGCTGCTGCATTGGGCGGTGTAGATATCATTCTGTTTACAGGTGGTGTAGGTGAAAATCAGATGGAATGTCGCCGTGAAGTTTGTAAGGATATGGAATTCATGGGTATCGAGCTTGACAACGATGTGAATGCTAAAGTTCGTGGTGAGGAAGCAATTATTTCTACTCCTGCTTCTAAAGTGAAAGTAGTAGTGATTCCGACAGATGAAGAACTGTTGATTGCGTCTGATACAATGGATATTCTGAAGAAGTAACAGATTTACTGATTAATAAATAAAAAAGATGGATTCAATTTCGAGTCCATCTTTTTTTTTATGAAGTCATCAAATAGTTATAGTCATCTGAATGTAACTTTTGACAGATTATCCTTTAGGTGATATAGTCGTTTTAAACAACGATAAGCTCAATACCCATTTCTTCAATCGCTTGCGCCATTGACTGGGAAATGCCGGAGTCTGTGATTATCACGTCGATGCAGTCTAAACTACAGATTTTACCGAATCCACGTCGCCCGAATTTGGAAGAATCTGCCAGGATGATAGTACGCAATGACGCTTCTATCATTTTCTTGTTGAGGACAGCTTCTTCAATATTAGAGTTTGTGATTCCGTACTCCAAGTCGATACCGTCTACTCCTAAAAAGAGTTTTGAACAAGTGATTTGTTCAAAAAACAAAGAAGTGTAGTCGCCAATGACGGAAAAAGAATTCTTCCGTACGATTCCCCCGAGCTGGATTACTTCGATATTATTAATCGTATTTAATAATAAGGAGGTTTTCAGAGAAGCTGTAACTACAGTTAAGTGGTTGATGGGAGTGATATGCTCGGCAAACGTATGTACGGTAGAACCGGAAGCGATGATAATAGAATCGTTTTCTTCTATTAATTTAGCTGCGGCAGTAGCGATTCTTTTCTTTTCTTCTTTTCGAAGCTTTTCTTTTTCGTGCACATCAATATCTGATGTTAATGGGTTGACCGGACTTGCACTTCCATGAGTACGATAGAGAAGTTTTTTTTCTTCCAGATGTTTTAAATCTTTTCGGATCGTTACAGGAGTAACTTCCAGTTCTTTAGCGATTTCGTTTACTTTGATGAAACCGTTTTTCGCTAAACTTTCAAGAATATACTTATGTCTTTCAGCAATACTTGTCATAATTCCCAATTTTTATCACAAAGATAAACTAAATATTAATATGTGGCAAATAAAAAGATGAAAAGTTTCATTCTATGATATAAAGCTTCCGTTTTATATATAAAATGGTCTGCTAACGAAAAATAATTTGCTTTTTATATTGGATAATATTTCTTTTTGTGTATTTTTGCAGTGTTGATTTATAAATAAAGAAAGAAAACGAAATATTCATAAGGAATGAAACGAAGTGATTTGCTTGAGAGGATGCTCAATTGGAAATGTGAATGTGATATCCTGGTGATCGGTGGTGGGGCTACCGGATTAGGGGCTGCAGTGGACGCAGCCTCCAGAGGGTACAGAGTTATTCTATTGGAACAGCATGATTTTGCTAAGGGTACTTCTTGCCGCAGTACGAAGCTGGTACATGGAGGAGTTCGGTATCTGGCGCAGGGAGATGTCTCTATGGTAGTTGAAGCATTACATGAACGTGGGCGTATGAGACTCAATGCTCCTCATTTGGTAAAAGATATGCGTTTTATAATCGGTAATTACCGCTGGTGGGAAAAGCCTTTTTATGCGGTGGGGCTGACTTGTTATGATTTACTGGCCGGACGCAAAGCATTGGGACGTTCGTTACCGATGTTAAAACGTTCTGTATTAAAAGAAATACCTTCTTTAAAGCATGAAGGATTGAGAGGTGGAGTGGTATATCATGACGGACAGTTTGATGATTCGCGCATGGCTATAACGCTGGCACTGACCGCTATTGATAAAGGTGGAGTGTGCTTGAATTATATGAAGGTGAATTGTTTGCTGAAAGATGCCGCCGGGAAAATAAATGGGGTGCATGCTGTCGACACACTTGACGGGAAAGAATATCAGATCAAATCGAAAGTAGTAGTGAATGCTACCGGAGTCTTTGTGGACGATGTGATGAAGATGGATGAATGTGATACGCGAAGGAAGGTACGTCCCAGCCAGGGAGTGCATTTGGTGGTTGATAGTAAATTCTTAGGTGGCCGTTCGGCACTAATGATACCTAAAACGAAAGATGGACGTGTCCTTTTTGGAGTGCCCTGGCACGGCAAGGTGGTGCTTGGCACCACGGATACTCCTCTGAATGAGGCTTCTTTGGAACCGAGGGCATTGGAAGAAGAGGTTGATTTCATTTTAGATCAGGCCGGACAGTATCTCGACCGTAAACCGACCCGTGCCGATGTGCTTTCGATTTTTGCCGGTTTGCGTCCTTTGGCTGCGCCAACGCATGCTGATTCGAAGAAAACGAAAGAGATTTCACGGAATCATAAAATCTATCGTTCGAAATCGGGGCTTTTGACAATTACCGGAGGGAAGTGGACTACTTATCGTGCAATGGCTGAAGATGTCATCAATCAGGCCATCGTAATAGGAGGGTTGTCTCCTGCGGAATGTGTGACGAAGAATTTGAGGGTTCATGGATATACAAAAGAGCAATTTGATGAGAATGATTGGAATTATGTGTATGGCAGCGACGCGGGCAAAATACAAAAGATGATAGAAAAAGAGCCTTCTTTTGCTGAAAAGTTGTATGAAGGTTATACTTTTACAGCGGCGCATGTTGTGTGGGCGGCTCGTGAGGAGTTTGCGCAGAATATAGAAGATGTGTTGGCCCGCCGGGTGAGGATGCTATTTCTGGATGCCCGTGCTGCTCTTAAAATAGCTCCGAAAGTGGCATCGGTATTAGCGGCGGAACTGGGAAAGGACAAAACCTGGGAGCAGGCGCAGATAGCCGACTTTAATCGGTTGGCAAGAGGATATATCTTGAATTAGAAGAAAAAATTACTTTAATTGTTGTTTGTAAATAAATGCTTATGAAAAGTTGTATGGTTTTGCGGAGAGGACTCGTAGCCTCATTGATGTTTCTTCTGTTGTCAGGGATACAGTCTGTGTCGGCGCAGGGAAAACTACATCTGTTAAAGTTTGACGATGTCACACAATTGAGAGACTTCTTTAAATATGCGGGAAATGGCTCAATCATTGTAAGCGGACATCGCGGTGGGTACGAAGAAGGATATTCGGAAAATTGCATCGAAGGTTTGGAAAATGTGCTGAAGCAGATGCCGGCTTTCTTCGAAATCGATCCTCGTCTGACAAAAGATAGCGTGATTGTATTGATGCATGATGCTACTTTGGATCGTACAACAACAGGAACGGGAAAAGTTTGCGATCATACCTGGAAAGAGTTGCAGAAGCTTCGTCTGAAAGACCATTCGGGAAAAGTGACCAACTGCAAGATTCCTACTTTGGAGGAAGTAATCAAATGGAGCAGAGGTAAAACGATTATCAACCTGGATAAGAAAGATGTGCCGATGGCTATGATTGCGGCTTTAATCAAAAAGCATAAGGCGGAGGGACATGTGATGCTGACTGTGCATACCGGTGCTCAAGCCAGATATTATTATGACCGTTTCCCGACGATTATGATGTCCGCTTTCGCCCGTAATATGAAAGAGTTTGAGGACTTGTCGATATCAGGTGTGCCATGGGAAAATATGATCGCTTATGTAGGGCATAGTATAACACCCGAAAATAAGAAAATCGTTGAAATGCTACATGCTCGTGGCGTACGTTGTATGATTAGTGTGGCACCTACGCACGACAAATTGCCTTCGAAAGAAGAACGGGCTTTGAAATATAAAGAAGAGATAGATAAGAGACCGGATATTATAGAATCTGATATACCGACAGAAGTATGGACAGTTTTGCAATCTCGATAGATTGTTGCCCTGATATGGTGCAACGTCTGTTTACTATCGTAAAGGAAAATCCGGTTAGTGAACTAACAATTAATACTGTGAAAATGTCAAAAGTAGAACAAGCATTGAAAGCTGCGAATGAGACACGTGCTCTTCGTATAGGAAGCGGAATATTAAATGAAGTAGCCGGACTGTTTAAGGAACAGTTTGCAGGAAGAAAGGCTGTAGTGGTAGCTGACGTAACTACCTATCGTGTTGCCGGCGAAAGAGTAGAGAAAGAGTTGCGTAATGCGAATATAGAATTATTACCATCTTTTATTTTCACTGATTCCGATCTGTATGCGGAATATTCGTATGTTGACCGTCTGGTCGAATCGTTGAAAGTGCATGACGCTATTCCGGTAGCTGTCGGCTCCGGTACGATTAATGATTTAACGAAGTTAGCTTCTCATCTGGTTGGAAGAAGATATATGTGTGTGGCTACTGCCGCTTCCATGGATGGATATACTGCATTCGGCGCTTCCATTACTGCAAATGGCGCTAAACAGACTTTTAGCTGTCCGGCACCGCAAGCTGTATTGGCTGATATTGAAATCATAAAGAAAGCTCCTAAGCCGATGACGGCATCAGGATATGCCGACTTGTTTGCCAAAGTGACGGCTGGTGCCGATTGGATTCTGGCCGATTGGATGGGCGTGGAAGATATTGATGAAAAGGCATGGTCGATTGTGCAGGATGGATTGCATGATGCGCTTTCGAATCCTGAAGGCGCGGTGGCCGGAGACGAAAAAGCGGTGTCACAACTTATTGAAGGATTGATGCTGGGCGGTTTTGCCATGCAATGGTCTAAATCGAGTCGTCCGGCTTCGGGAGCGGAACATCAGTTCAGCCATCTTTGGAATATGGAACATCATTTAAATCAAGGTGAGCATGTTTCCCATGGCTTTCAGGTGAGTATAGGTATGTTGGCTGTAACGGCATTTTATGAACAAGTGTTGAACACCCCATTAGAGAAACTGGACGTGGAAGCGTGCTGTGCGGCATGGCCCGAACCGGAAATAGCCGATAAGGTAGCTCTTGATATGTTTGTCGGTACTGATTTTCCTACTATCGGTCTGCAGGAGACGAAAGCGAAATATGTGACACGGGAGCAATTGGCTATTCAGTTGCGGCAGTTGAAAGAATACTGGCCTGAAATTCGTGAACGTTTGTCCAAACAGTTGATTCCTTACAAAGAAGTGAAACAATCCCTGCGGCAGGTAGGTGCTCCTGTAGAACCGGAACAAATCGGTATTACACGGAAACGTCTGCGTGAAACGTTTGTTCGTGCACAATTTATTCGCCGTCGTTTTACTGTCCTCGATTTAGCTGTACGGACAGGATATATGGAACAGTGGCTGGATGGATTGTTTGGTAAAGGTAAAATATGGGAAATAACAGATTAATCACGATAGGAATGGAACTACAAGGAATGGCGCCCGAAGTGGCAAAGAAATTTAAATACTGGCAGACACGGACGATCATAGCAAGTATGATAGGCTATGCTCTATTCTATTTTGTTCGTAAAAACTTGAGTATTGCAATGCCTGCCATGCAGGATGATTTGGGAATAACCAAGGGAGACTTGGGATTATTTCTGACCTTACACGGATTACTGTACGGAGTTTCCAAGTTTGCCAACGGTTTTGTTGGCGACCGGGTGAATGCCCGCTATTTTATGGTGACAGGTTTGGTGCTCTCTGCAGCATGTAATATTTGGTTTGGGTTTAGTTCTGCTGTGGTGATGTTTGGCATTGTGTGGATGCTGAACGGATGGTTTCAGGGAATGGGATTTCCCCCTTGTGCCCGTTTATTGACTCATTGGATACCTCCTACACAGTTGGCTACAAAGATGTCGGTGTGGAATACCTCACATTCTGTTGGCGCAGGTTTAGTGGTGATTGTTTGTGGATATATTGTCAGTCTCGGATGGCGCTGGTGTTTCTGGTTTCCTTCTATTATAGCCTTGGTGGGTGCAGTCGGTTTGTGGTTTGCTTTGCGCGATACGCCTCGCTCGGTAGGTCTTCCGGAGCTCAACTCAAAAACGGGCGCAGAAGAAAAAGAAGATACTTCTGCCGAATTTAAGCAGTTTGTGCGTAAGAATGTCTTTGGAAATCCGGCGATTTGGGTACTGGCTATTGCCAACTTTTTTGTGTATATCGTGCGCTATGCTGTACTTGACTGGGGACCGACTCTTTTGGGAGAATGGAAGGGAGTTTCTATTCATCATGCAGGTTGGATGGTGGCAGCTTTTGAAATATCCGGAATTGTAGGTATGCTGGTAGCCGGTTGGGCAACCGATCGTTTCTTTGGTGGACGTGGTCCACGCGTTTGTGTGATTTGCATGGCACTGGCTACGGTGTTCGTTGCTTTATTCTGGGGAATATCCCAACCTCCCATGTGGCTTGCTACGCTTTTATTGGGGGCCGCAGGATTCTGTATTTATGGTCCGCAAGCTTTGGTAGGTATTGCTGCGGCTAATATAGCCACAAAGAAAGCAGCCGCTACGGCAGTCGGATTCACAGGATTGTTCGGATATGCCAGTACGTTGGTCTCCGGTTGGGGATTAGGATTGTTAGCTCAACATTATGGTTGGAATATTGCAGTGGGTGCATTAATCCTGATTGCTATAATGGGAACTTTGATATTTATGGCCGCATGGTCGGCAAAAGCGAATGGGTATGATAATGATTAATGAGGTAGAACATAAACTGAACGCGGAACTTATGGATCGTATTCGTCGGATCAAGCATATTGCTTTGGATATGGATGGAACGATTTATAACGGAAACACGTTATTTCCTTTTACGATTGCTTTCCTGGATAAAATGAAAGAATTGGGAATTGGTTACTCGTTTCTGACGAATAATCCTTCCAAAAGCACGAATGATTATCTTCGACACCTATCCGGCATGGGGATTAAAGCAGTGAAAGATGAATTTTATACATCGGCCCAGGCGACCATAGATTACATACGTGTACATCATCCGGAGTGTAAACGGCTTTTCTTGTTGGGCACTCCCAGCATGATAAAAGAGTTTGAGGAAGCCGGATTCGAGTCTACTGACGACAATGCTGATGATGAACCGGACGCAGTGGTTGTCAGTTTTGACATGTCGCTTGTTTACTCGCGTTTATGTCGTGCTGCGTGGTGGATTAATCAGAAGAAACTCTATATTGCCACTAATCCGGATCGTGTGTGTCCTACGGATAAGCCTTTAGTATTGGTGGATTGTGGCTCTATTTGCTCCAGTTTGGAGTATGCTACGGGGCGGGAGCCGGATGTTGTGATTGGAAAGCCCGATCCGCGAATGTTGAACGGAATAATGGAACGTCATAACTTGCGTGCGGATCAGGTAGCTATGGTGGGCGATCGTATTTATACCGACATATTGATGGCGCAGAAAGCAAAAGCTTTGGGAGTGCTGGTACTTTCCGGCGAAACGACGTATGAAACAGCTATTGCTGTCCGTCCTAATCCGGACTTGATTCTGCGTGACTTGGCAGAGCTTCAGCAAATGCTTTTATTGGCTCATGAAATAGATTAGATTGGTGCATGAAAATACAATAGTATATTTATTTTTAGTGTTTTTGATAGGTATGATGTTACGGACAGTTCTACTGTCCGTAACATTTTTTTTGATAAAGAAGATTGCATTTTGTAGTAAGAAAGCTATTATCAGGGAAGTTCATTTTCTCAACTATACTCACTCCTATGAGAAAAAATACTCATTGCTATGAGAACTTTTTCTCATTACAATGAGTATTTTTTCTCGTTACGGTGAGAATAACTCTTTGCCAGAATAGGATAAAACTGTGTTTTTTTGTTTAAATCGTACAGATCTAAGTCGGATAATTCTGTTAGCGAATTAAATCATTTACTCTTGTAATGGGTTGCGCAATTCAGACCATAAAATTGCCATCTTTTGAATTGATATTGAAGCCTGTCTAAATAGTCTTCCCAATTTTTGTGCTCTGGGCTACTCCAGCCTATTTCGGCAACAGCATTGGCGCGGGGGTATGCCATGTATTCCACTTGCTCCGGAGTTTTTATGTATTCTGTCCATACATTGGCTTGTACTCCTTTTATGTGTTTTGCTTCTTGTTCCGTCAATTCCTTGGGAATCGGGTTGTACCCGTATGTCCATTCGAGTGCGCAGATTCGTCCGTTTGCTAAAGGAGATATATCCATGCTTGCCTGGTAGTGGTCAAGATATACATAAGTGTTAGGAGTCATGATGACCGGATGCCCTGATTTTGCCGCGGTAATTCCTCCGGCAACACCTCTCCATGACATCAACGCTGCATTAGGGGCTATTCCGCCTTCTAATATTTCATCCCATCCAATCAGCTTCTTCCCATTCTTATTCAAGAATTTTTCAACTCTTCTGATGACATAGCTCTGAAGTTCATGTTCGTCTTTCAATTTCAGTTCTTTTATTTTCGATTGGCATTTCGGACAGGATTTCCAACGTGTTTTCGGACATTCGTCTCCTCCTATATGTACATATTCTCCGGGAAATAACTTGAATACCTCCAGCAGGACATCTTCAATGAAAGGATAGATGTTTTCATTACCGGCACAAAGTACATCGTTGTAGATTCCCCATCTTGTACCTACCTCATAAGGTCCTCCCGTGCATCCTAATTCGGGATAAGTAGCCAGTGCGGCGAGCATGTGTCCCGGGAGATCAACTTCGGGGATGATGGTAATATAACGTTCTTTGGCATACGCCACTATCTCTTTGATTTCTTCTTGTGTGTAAAATCCTCCATAAGGTGTACCGTCGTATATTCCCGGAATTGCGGCAGAATATCGGTTGATGATTGTTTCTTTGCGCATGGAACCGATTTCGGTCAGCTTCGGATGCTTCTTGATTTCTATCCTCCATCCTTGATCTTCTGTCAGATGCCAATGAAAACGATTCATTTTTTGCATAGACATTAAGTCAATGTATTTTTTGATAAAAGAAACAGGATATAAATGTCGGCCTACGTCTAAGTGTAATCCTCGGTATTCAAATTGTGGTATATCCATAATGTTCGCTGCGGGGATACTCCATTCGTTTGTGTATGCTGTTGTGTTGGAGTAGATTTCCGGTGGAAGCAGTTGCAATAAAGACTGTATGGCATAGAAGAATCCGGCTTCTTTGTCTGCCAGTACCTGTATCTGTTCGGTAGAAATATTGATTTTATAACCTTCATTTCCTAATGTAGGATCGTTGGCACGGCTGAAAATCAAATAGTTACCGGAAATGTTTTTAGTGCTCTTCTGTATTTTTAGAGGCAATTGTGCTATCCGAGTTAATCTGTCCGTCAAGAATCGTAAAGGCGCTTCGGCATTTTTATCTTTTAGTATAATGCGGGTTTCTTTATTAAAGATGAATTTGCCTTGCTTCTCTTCGAGAGAGCGTGGGGCAGGGATGATGTTATACATGTTTTGAGATTCTGTTCCTACCATATAATCCATACCACGAAGGCGGAAAGCATACTCTAGTGGCTTTTTCTCTGTATTGAACGCATTTTTGATGCTTGCACGCAATGTGTATTGAGGAGATTTGATATCGTCACCATTCAAAAACAAAGTAGTTTGGTTCATTGGAGACAGGGTCACTTCTTTTTGTTCCGGTTTTAAATTATCGCATTGGGTTATATGAATGTGATAAGGGATACTGCTTTTGTTGGTGACATCAACTACCATACGGGTATTATTATTGATAAGACGGGTGCGTATATCCAAAGAAGAGTTTATTAGCTTCTTTAGCCATCTTTCCTCGCCGGAAATTGTGTCGTTTAATAATTCTACAAAGCAGTGATCTAACAAAGCATTGCGGAGATATCCGTCACTCCTTTCACGTGCAAACACTAGAGTAGTTTTGTTTTTGTCTTTTATATTATCTAGTATGGTTTGACATTTTGACATCGTATATTTGCTGACAGCTACCATTCCTTTGTTTGTAGCATAGCTCGCCAGTTCTTTGTTGTTGATGAAAATACCGTTTAATCCTTTCTTGAAGGCTCCGTCTATTGCATCTTTGCTTTCGACGGGAGAGCTCAAATCGCATTTTAACAATACGAAGTCAAATAATTCCGGAGTAGATAAACTTTCTTCTTTGTTTTGTGAAAATGTAGTTAATGTGGTGAAAAGACAACACATTATACATAATAGTTTCTTGCTCATACGGGAGTCGTTTTTAAAGGGTTATATAGATTTAATACTTAATTAGGTTTTTACTTCGTTTTCTTTAGTGGCTTATTTGAAGCAAAGATAATTATAAAAGGTTATAAAACGAAACTAATTAAGAGATATTTTCTTTTTTAATTGCTTTTTCTTGTTGTTTGCTTTTGAATATTATACTTTTGTGTTTCCTTTATTTCTCTGTTTGCTTTTTATTATTAATGCTAATTTTTAAAACCATGACTCAAAAGAAACTAATTGTAAGTGTGTATGTGTTCGTTTGCTGCGTTGTTACTGCAATGGGGCAGAGTTTGAAATATTATAATGCAGATGATTTTCCGCTTATTGGTAAGATGTCTGACGATACGGAAGGGCGTTATGCCCGTTTACCTCTTTCCTGTAGGGGGGAAAGTAAAAAGTGGGTATGGATATTGGGGCAGGATACACCCGGACTGGCTGTACGCTTTGCGACCAATTCAACAGCGATTGCTGCCAAATGGGTAACAAAAAGGAATAACAGTATGTCACACATGGCCATGGTAGGCGTAAAGGGACTTGATCTTTATGTGCTAAAAAGTGGCAAATGGCGTTATGTGCGTTGTGCTCGTCCAAAAGGCAAGGAGAACGAGGGAGTTATCATTTCTGATATGAAAGGTGAAATGAATGAGTATATGCTTTACCTGCCCCTTTATGATGGTATTGAAACACTTGAAATAGGAATAGAAGAAAAGGCTGTGATTCGCCAACCGCAAGTGGAATCACCCGTAACAGAACGTCCTGTTATCTGTTATGGAACAAGTATCACTCAAGGCGGTTGTGCAACGCGTCCGGGGATGGCCTATACAAATATCCTTTCCCGTATGCTAAACAGGGAAGTTGTGAATTTGGGTTTTAGCGGACATGGGCATTTGGAATATGAAATAGCAGAATTGATGACACATCGAAATCCTTCTGTTATTGTGATGGATTTTATTCCCAATGTGAGTGCTTCTATGTTGAATGAGCGTATTGAACGATTTATGAGTATTATTGAAGATAAAATACCGGGAGTACAGATTTTGTTTATAGAACACGTTCCTTTTCCATTGGCAGAGTTTAATTTGAAAAAAGGGGAGTGGGTGGAAGAGAGTAATGAGGCATTGCGAAAAGCATTTAGGGAGTTAAAGAAGAAAGGTTATCAGAATCTGCACTATTTAAAATCGGAACATTTATTGGGCGAGGATGGAGAGAGTACGGTTGACGGCGAGCATTTTACAGATTTAGGATTTGATAGGTTTGCAAAAGGAATTTATCCGGTGGTGAAAAAGCTTATAAGGCATGCGGAAAGATGAGAGGAAAGCCTCTTCGACCACCGTTAAGGTAGAAGAAGAGGCTTCTTTTTAATAAATCCGGACTGGGGGTATGCCCTATTTATTATAACGAATAGCAAAATAATTCATGGCACTGGTTGCATCACCCTTTACCGAAATCGTAGCTCCCTTATCAACCCAGGAAGCACCGTTGCTGGCTTTGTTGTTCTCGGGCATTAAACGAATATACACATTCTCTTTACCCAGCAAGGTCAATGGCAGCTCCACATCAATGGCTTTATAGCCCGGACACTGTGATAACAACGTGTTGGCCCATACTACCATATCAGGTACGGTATAGGAGGTGATGTAATGCCAGTCGGCTTCATTGTCCATATCACCGGTCAATGACCATTCGGCTTTCCAAAAGCGAGGTTTGCTTACTTGGTTACCGGCATTATTGCTGACACTAAGCTGCATGGAAAGATGATTGGTTGTGATGTTTTTAGTCGAGAAGTTTACAATCCAGGCATACCCGCGATTGTTCTCTTCATCCCACCAGTAGGGGTTCGCCCAAGCCAGCCAGGCATTGCCGCCTGTATTGCCTTTACCGTCAGTGTTGGTATCTTGATAATTCTTCTGATAGTCTGTTCCATCTTCAAGAATAATACCGAACCCGTTTACATTACCTCTATTGTCTCCAAAAGGACCGGTTGCGCTATTACCTACAGGACCAAGATATGTGTAATCACCACTACCATTTCCACGCAAACCGTTACCGATCTGATGTTTGGTATAAGTGTGACGGAAGCGACCTCCATCTCCATAGGTAGAAGGGAAAGAACCATCTTCTTTGATGATGCCATTGGTGTTGATATAACGGAATTCAGTAATTAAGCCTGAAAAACTGTTTTTGAAATCATCTGCCATCTTAAAGTCGGATCTCGACATGTGGCGAATCTGATAACGACCGATGTCGCCGGCTTTTTCTTCATCAATCAATCCGTTTGCTGCTTCCAGGTATTCGAAACGAGTGAAAAGCTCATGTACGATAACACCGGACATGTTACCTGAACCATAAGGCAAACGAGTACCGTCACGGCGATAAAGGCAAGTCGTATTGGTGTAGATATACATGCTGTTACCATTGATATCACGCATCAGCGTTGCATATTTGGCACAGCGATGGGCACCACCGGCATTGGCATAACCTTCGTTGATCGGAGTCAGGCTGCCTTTGCGGACAGGCAGTTCACAATCTTTCAGTGTGACATAAGTATAGATGTCTTCGTCCGTCAGATCTCTCATATATTTTTCTTTTACAGGCAAATCCGACGCAGTACCTTCAGTGGACGACATGACCATAGAAGCTGTTACTCCGGAAATCGTGTAACGTTCGGGATCTTCTTGCAGGATTACCTTGGTTCCTTTTAATAGGATCTGCACTTTGCTGTAACGTGAGAACGTATTGTCGTCCACTGTGGGAGTTTCAATACAAAATCCGTAACGTCCGTCAAGGCTCTCGATATAAGCGGTCTTCTGTGCGATAGTATAGTCAATTGAATTTTGGGTAGTCTGTATGTTATCGCCTACATTGCCGGAGTTGCGGTCGCTTACTACATATCCGGTAATATAAATATCATCGGTCACCTTCATGCCGTCCGTATCACCCAAATTGCGAACATCTATAAACGAAACCTCAACGCCCAACTCGTCCTTTGCATTTGCTTGCATTAGGAAAAGTTGTTGTTTGTTTTCGACTTCCCAACCGTCAATGAAAACCAAATTAACGGTAGCAGTACGTACTGCGCGTTCGTCGGGATTCGGATCGGTCTGGATGATAAGAAAACCATTCTCATAAGTGATATCCCTGACCCAACCATCCTCTTTGTCGAGCACTGTCATAGCTGCTTCGTCACTTGTGTAATCTACACTGATATGGAGATCTTTTATGTCGACATTCATATCAAGCTCTGCTCTAACTTCGCCTCCATAACCATGTACAGTCATATTAGGCTTGGCTAATTTAAATGTCGGGGTTTTCACGCCTTTCTGTTTCAGGTAGATCGTATCTGAAAGGTTTGCACTAGTGGCAGTCAGGCAGATCTTCGCCATACGCGGGAAGCCGTCGTTAAAATCGTACTCTACATGGAGTGTGCCGTCTCCCGAAAGATTTCTTTCGGCTACTGCTACCCATTCACCGTTATTATCTTCAAGCGCAATGTTATAATTCTGGTTTGAATAGACTTTAATTGCCAAGTCGCCAGCATCAGAAGAGAGCGTATAGGTTTTTCCGTCGGCTCCAAATTCTTCAAAGTTGGCTTCATCTCCATTGTCCAATTCGCAGGCGGACAATGAAAGCATGAAAGCTCCTAAAAAAGTGACCAGTTGTATTGGTCTGTATTTAATAAATTGTTTCATATTAGAGTCATTGTATTTAACTGATAAACACTAATTCTTTTATTTTCATTCCTTTCCCAGTTGGGTAATCGTAGTGCTGGTTGTCACTACTTTCTGACCACCATTAATTGTATTGGCGGGGATGGAAATTGCTAAACGCACTTGGGCGCTGCGGGGCTCATAAGCAGGATTGGCAGCCAGTTTGATATGAAGTTTTTCGCTATCATAGGATACTTCTTCAATCCAATTTTCTTCGGGGTTTTCGGAGCTATACGTTACGAGATACCTGATGCGGTAGAGGTCGTACTTTAGATTCGTGTCGAGCTCCAAGTCGAGTGTAGTGGTGGAAGCTGGCGTTTCTACTGTCTGTTCATTGATGATAAGACGAGCGTCACTTGACGAAATTTCGCCGCTCTGTACCAATGTTATTGTATCACGAAGATGCTCTTCGGTTTCAAAAGCCAGTTGCACTTTACGGTTTACACCATAGTTGGCAGCGTATGAGAATATGATTTCGCTGTTCTCCTTACCAGAGAGGCGGTCGATAGAAGCCCAGTCCACTTTCTCCACGAAATGAGCATTCCAGTTCTTTGTGGCATACACTAAGATGTGGGTGGTTCCTGTGCCCGAAGATAAAATCAGATTCTTCTGTGTGAAAGCCAGTGGAAGTTCCCATTCAAAATCTTTCTCACAGCTTGTAAGTATGAAGCTGAATGTCGAGATTATCAGTAGGAGTGAATGATATAAGTATTTTCTTCGTATCATAATTGTAAATTGTTTCATTAATTATAGTAACAGTTCTATCATTTTTCCCAAGTCATATAGACCGGACGATGGTCGGAGTATTTCTTGGTAAAGTCGTCGATGATAAAGTTCCCTCTGGTGAAAGCGGACTTCAAGTCAGGCGAAATATAGATGAAGTCAATACGTGCCCCGAAATTTTTCTCCGAAAAGTTTTTATCGAGACGTGCCGAATCAATAAAACCGAAATCAAGAATACGTTGATGCACCGAGTAGTCGATTTCTCCATTTACGAGATTCTTTAATGCAGGGCGCTTTTCTTCTTCTTTGCGAAGGCGGTCGGCCAGGCGTCCGTCGGCATATTTTCCGGCATCGACGGGGGATACGGAATTGAAGTCACCCATGATGAGCCATTTCTCGAATGGTCCATTTTGGCGGATGGTTTCGAGAATAAGGTCAATGTCAAGCTGGCGGCTCTCATAACGGTGTGGACTAAGGTGCAGCGAAATAATGTGGTAACCATTTATCGTACCCATTACGAATCCATGCCACATGTTGTTTTCCACCTTCATGATGTTCACGATAGGATATTTAGATGTTATGGCAGTCGGAAATCCTTTCTCTTTCTGCAACACTGCATAAGGGTGCCCATAGGAGGCAGCTAATGCTTCAAGTGATTTCTGCGTAAATTTATTGGCTTCCTGCAGACATACGATGTCGGGATCCTGGTTGCGCATCCATGTAGAGAATATGGTCTTTCCTGCGGTGGTATCGGCACGCATACCATATTCTATGTTGTAAGATATAATTTTCATGGTCTGTTTTCCTCGTTTGTCTTTGGCAAACCCAGGCAAAGCCATCATTAATGCAAATAGTGTTATTCCTAGACAATTAAGTTTCATATGATTTGAATATCTGGATAAATTATTATTGAGGAGTAGTTGAACCATAGTAAGCATCATAAGCTTTGTTATCGAGTGCATAGCCGGAATAAACGACCTGCGTGTCCGGAATCGGATAGTATTCATGACAAGGACGGATATTCTCTTTTAAACTTGATGAACCGGTGTTTTCATAAGTCTGCGTATACCAGATTCCCCAACGAACCAGGTCGAATTTACGCTGGAACTCACCAATCAGTTCGCGTCCGCGCTCTTTTTGGATTTCATCCATCAATCGTGCCCAAGTGCGGAATTTCGGGTAGTCACCAATGCCTGCACGGTTGCGGGTCATATTCAGATATTTCATGGCAATGTCAGGATCTTGCTCCAGCTGGCAGTAACATTCTGCTTTCATTAACAGTGCGTCGGCATAGCGGAATATCTTATAATTATTTCCGTCGCGGCTACTGTCAAGATATGGACACCAGAATTTCGGGCCCGGCCAGGGGGCAGTGCTTACACTTTTGAAAGCATGGCCGTTGTATTCCCAAGCCATATTATATTTGGCACGTAAGTCACCGCCAATCTTTGTTTGCAGATTCTGGCAGAAATAAGCAGTGGGACGCCAGGGAGTCCAACAAGTAGACTTGTCGCCCAATTCCGGAATTTCCACGCCGTCATATTCGCAGGTACCTGAACGGCGGGTGATAGGCATACAAATGCTGGCAAGGTTGGAGGTATAGTTCAAACCACCGGCTACATAAGAGTGCTGGATTTCAAAGATTGATTCAGGCGTATTCTTGTTACGGAACATTACATCTTCGAGTGGATATTGACCGAGGTCGCCATAAATCTCTTCGAGCTTGGATATTGCGTCAATCGCTGTATCCCACTTCTTGTTCCACATCGCCATTTTGGCAATCAGCATCCATCCTGTGGCAGCACCCGTACGATTGGAGGCCACTTCTGACGAACGTACCTGATCCATCAGGGGAACAATTGCTGATAATTCCTTTATTAGATATTCACGCGTTTCCACAGCCGACATACGGCCCAAGCGTCCTATCTTTTGCTGTGTTTCCACATCTGCCACATGTTCTGTATAAAAAGGCACATCGCCAAAGAATGAAGTCAGTAGGTAGTAATAGAACGCACGCATGATTTTGCCTTCGCCTAACAGAGGAAGTTTCTCATTCTCTTCGAGTGGAGAGTTTTCGATTCCATTGATGGCAGCGTTGCAGTACATTACGCCTTTGTAGCCATTGTTCCAAACGGTTTCACCGTGGCGGGGCTTTGCGGGGGAAATATCCAGACGGGAATCCAATGTACCCGAATTGATATACATGAGGTCGGTGCAAGACTCTGTAGCGATAAAGAGTGTATAGTTATAAGTTCCGTTTAAAGGAATGTAACACGAGTTGAGTGCAGAGAGACATTGTTCCTTCGTCTGATAAAAGTTATCGGGTGTAGAAAAACTTGACGTATCTTCTTCCAGACTACAGGAAGCTAGCACGAACATTGACAGAAGAGCGGTCAACCAATTTTTTCTTTTCTTCATTATCATAGTTTTCATATTATTGCATTAATTAATATCTGATTTGGGCACTGAACGTAATGGTACGCGGTTTTGGGTATGCACCCAAGTCCATACGTCGTAGGGTAGAATCGCCGCTGGTTGATACGTCAGGGTCGAATCCGTTGTATTTCTTCCAGAGGTAGAGATTCTCACCGTTTACACTCAAAGTCAGATCACGGATACATTTCGTTTTCTTGTAAAGGTTGAATGTGTAGCCGATGGAAATACTCTTCAAGCGCAGGAAGGTTGCATCATGAATTTGCAAGTCACTGGGTACGTGTGTATCAATACTCCCGGCACGAGGAAGATCGGAGTTCGGGTTACGAACCGGATGCCAAGAGTCGAGCATGTAACGGTATTGGTTGGTAAACGTACTTCCCGACATATAGAGTTCGGCATAGTTGTAAATTTTGCCACCCAGGGAGTAGTTGAAGTAGATACCCACTTTTAAGTTACCGAAACGGAAGGTGTTCTGCAAACCTCCATAAATCCAAGGATCGGCATTGCCCAGATAAACCAAGTCGTCCTGACTAAGCGTTCCGTCGTGGTTGATATCGTAGTAACGCACCGAACCGTTTGAAGTTGTAGAAGGAGATGCGTAGGCAAAAGTAGCTTTATTACGGTTCACTTCGTCTTGGTTTTTCCATACACCACCATATTTGAATCCCCATAGGGCGTTCAAGGGGTAACCTTTTACATAACCATACATCATGTATGAGTTGTTGCCTGGTGCACCATAAGCTTTCACGAAATCTTCCGTACCGATGTCATCCACATTTTGTTCATTGTGAGCAATGGTGAAGGTAGTCGACCATGAGAATTTCGGTTTCTCGATATTACGGCTCTCGATGGTTAGTTCGATTCCCTTGTTTGAGGTCTTGCCAATGTTGGTCAGGCGGGAAGAATAACCGGTTTGTGTCGGTGTCTGTAAGGTTAGCAACAAGTCTCTGGTTTTCGAAATGTAGGCTTCGGCAGTCACGAACAAACGGTTGTTCAGGAACGCCAGGTCAATACCAAGATTGTAGAGGTCGGTCTTTTCCCAAGTCAGGTTAGGGCTTGCCAGACGCGAAGGATAGTATGCCGCAGGTTGTGAACCACCAAAAAGATAACCATTTGTGGTACTGGAAAGAGCGGCCAGCGAACGATAGGTGCTGATTGCGTCATTACCGGTACGTCCGGCACTCACGCGGATCGCCATTTCATTAACCCAGTCGACCCCTTTCATAAATTCTTCTTTAGCAGCATTCCATTTCAAAGCTGCGGAAGGGAAGAATCCCCACTTGTTATTAGCGGCAAAGTTGGAAGCACCATCATAACGGCCAGTTACAGTTAAATAGTATCTCTGTTTGTAGTTATAGTTGAAACGAGCCAATAGAGACATTTTAGTACGCTTGCTGGTGCTCGATGAGGCCGAGTATGTTTGTTTGTCTTGTACGGCATTCATGTTGTTCCATTTTACGTTGTCGTCCATATACCCTTTGCCATTCAGCGAGAAATCATTTGAAGAAAGGCGCTGTCCCGTGAAACCAAGAAGCCCGTCGAATGTGTGGCCCGAGTCCAATGTTTTTAAATAAGACAGGGTGTTTTCGGTCAGGAGGTTGTGGTCGTCATACTCGGCGCGATAGGCTTCGCCTCCCTCTCCTTCAACCTTGGCAGGCAAGGTGCTTGGATAGTAGCGGTAAGTGTGACGCTGGTACATATAGTAGGTGAACTGACTTTTAAACCTCAAATTCTTAATGGGTTCGATTTCGATGAAACCGGTATGGTTAGTAGAGTGGCGTACCTGATAATTGGTGTTGAGCAATATGGTAGCCAACGGAGTGTTGATCTTCTGTCCGGAATAATAGAACGGGTTATAGTCATCCATTGGTTTAATGGTAGGACTCAAATAGATAGCGGAGTTCCACCATCCTGTACCACCGATAGAAGCTAAATTCTCGTCGTTGTGTCGCCAAGTGTAATTGCCGGTATATCCCACTTTCATCCAATTAAAAAGTTGGTGGGTAAGTGAAACACGCCCCGTGATACGTTCCTGACCGCTGCGGCGAATTACCCCCTCGGTGTTGTTGTAGCTTAAAGAAACATAATAAGACGTTTTCTTTGTTCCTCCTGACAAAGAGAGTGCGTAATTCTGGTACATGGCTGTACGTCCGATCGTATTTACCCAGTCGGTTCCTTCGCCCAAAGAGAAGGGATCGGAGTAAGGGTATGATGACAGGGGAGTGCCATCGGTAATCTCATCATTTCCATCCGCGGTATTAAAATAAGCATAATCGTTACGATATTGTGCCAGTTCAGATGCATTCATGATGTCGAGCTTCTGTGGAATTTTGGAGAAACCGATATCTGTTTTGAAGCTAATACTCGGTTTGTCTGCATTTGACAGTCCCTTCTTGGTGGTGATGATGATAACACCATTACTACCTTTCGAACCATAGATAGCCGTAGAAGATGCATCCTTCAGTACAGAGATGGATTCGATATCGGCGGTGTTCAAGTCGTTCAGGTCATGAACGGCGTCCATAACACCATCGACTACGATCAGCGGTTCATTAGAGGCCGAGATTGACCGTGTACCACGGATACGGATAGAAGTCGTGGCACCCGGTTCACCGGTCGTTGACATGATATCCGCACCGGCAATACGTCCTTGCAAAGCCTGGTCGATAGAAAGTACCGGAGCGTCTTGGATATCTCCCATTTTAACATTCGATACGGAACCGGTCAAATCGGCCTTCTTAACAGCTCCATAACCGATAACTACAACTTCGTCCAAGGCTGTTTTCTTATCTGGTAAGAGCTTTACATTGATCTTTTCGCGTCCCGTCACATTGATTCTTTTCTTTTCATAGCCGATAAAGCTAACCTCCAGGGTGCCATTGGCAGGGACCTGTATCTCATACCACCCGTTAAGGTCGGTCAAGGTGCCGACATGTGTTGTGGCTTCCCTGATGGTTGCTCCAATCATGGGCAAGCCTTCTTCGTCGAATACCGTTCCGGTCACTTTGATTTTTCGATTTGCGTTCTGCGCCACTGCTTCCGGAAGCAACAGGCAACATGCCACCAGCATGAGCAAAGCATTTCGGAAAGTATTCCGATAGAGCGATGCATTGTATTTATTTACTAATTGTCTCATGTGCTTTTATAGATTAAGCGCTTTCTTAAATAAGTTTATTCATTATAAATGCGGCAAGTTACCGTCACTGGATAGTGATCGGAATAGTTGTCGGTGAAATTGTCCATCAAGATCTGGGCATTGAGCATGTTGCGCATAGCCTCTCCTGATGCATAGATGAAATCGATGCGCGAACCTTTATAAGATTCGGTGGGACCTGTCCATCCTCCGTAGATGGTAGGGCAGCTGCGCACAAAGTTGATATTCATCTCACGGACAGGATCTCTATATCCATTGTCGAGAATGGTTTGATGCACCTGATAATTGATAGTGTTTCCCCCGGAAAGATCGTTTTTATCAAGTGGGGAGAACGAATTGAAGTCGCCCATCATCAGCCAGTATTTTTCATCAGGATACTTGCGGATAGTATTGTCGAGATACGTTTGAACCTCTTCCAAACGGTAAGCGTCGCCATTGGCGGCATTTGAACCGGAGGGGGTATACGAGAAAGGGTAAAGATGAAGTACCAGAATGTTGATACCTTTGATCTTGACATGAATACCTCCGTGCCATACCCCATCCAAAATGCGGCTTACCACTTCAATGGGATATTTGGAAGTGATAGATACGGGATAGCCGCTTTCCTTGCACATTTCGGCATAGGGGTGTCCCCAACGAGCTGATAATGCTGTTAGCTTTTCTTTGGTAAATCCATTGGTTTCTTCAATGGCCATAATGTCGGGGGCCTGTTCGCTGACCCAAGTTACAAAGTTGTTGTAGTCGTTGGCTTTATCCAACTTCATTCCTTCAAGTACGTTGTAACTCAACACTTTTAATGTTTCAGTCGTCACACTGGAACCGCTGTTTAATTCGAGGTCTCCAGTCGGCAGTTCTTCATCATCGCTACAACTGAAGTTGCATACAGCCATTGCCAATGCCATTGCAGCATAAAGTATTTTGCTAAATTTATTCATTGTACGTTATCTATTTATTTGTTATAGCGAATGCTTACATACATTAGTCCACTTGTGCTGTTGTTGTTAATTACAGCTGTGTCATAAGTAGTGGTTGTTCCGGCTTTATTAGCTGAAGGAATCAGGCGCAGATAGACAGTGCTTTTACCCAACAAATCAAGAGGTAACTCTATATTAGTATTTTTCCATGCATTCAATTGTTCGTAGAGTGTATTTCCCCATTGTACTACGTCAGGAATTGTGTACTCACCAACTTTCGTCCATTCGCCATCTTCGTTCCCATGTTCAGACCATTCTACATTCCAGTAGCGAGGTGCGCCAACGCTGTAATTCAATGTGGCAAGTTGTAGTGATACGTGTGTGCCGGTGATGCCAGAAGTCGAACACTTAATCATCCAGCTATTTGCTTTTCCTGTAGAAGAGTTCCACCAGGTTTTAGCTTGGAAGGCCAAGTTCTTGCTAGCGGATATAATACCTTTTCCGTCAGTTACTCCGTCAATAACTCCCAGATAACCATAATCGGTTGAGGCTGTTGGAGTTACGGCAGTATGCCATAATTCACCATTTCCTTCAGAAGGAAGTACTTTCGTACCTGAAAGCTTAAATGCATTCCATTCAGCAATAATAGTAGAAAAACTATTGTTTTTCGATTGGTCGATTTTAATGTCTTCACGCGAGAGATGACGCATCTGATAGTGTCCGATATCTCCACCATTCTCGAAACGAGTGTATTCTTCATGTACAATGACGCCTGATATTGTTCCTGAACCTTGTGGCAATATATTGCCATCGCGACGGTAAGGACAATCAATATTTGTCATCAAAAACATACTTTGTCCCTGATTGTCGTGCATTAATAAAGGATAACGGTCAACACGTTTCTGATTGTAAGTGGGACAGTAACCCTCATTGAAAGGTGTAAACGGCCCTTTACGAATAGGAAACTCGCAGTTTTTCAATGTTACAAAAGTATACACATCATTATCAGTAAGTTCAGACATTGTGCGTTCTTTCTTTACCAACTTCGTAGCATCACCTTCTTCTTTAGAAATAAAGCTCTTGAAAGTCATGTCTGTCAATGTGTAACGTTGAGGATTATCTTCTTTCTTTAAAGTCAGACCTTTCAACCAGATTTTCACTTTATCGAAGGGAACAAGTTCATTCAGTTCTTTTGTATCAAAAACCAAAGCAAAACCATACTTTCCATCTAAACTCTGCACATAAGTAGTGCGATAAGTAGTACTTAGGTCAATATCTGTTTTAGAAAGCTGCGTATTAGCTGCATTATTAGCACCGGTAGCATCGCAAACGACTATCCCCTCAATAGCCACATCCTCCTCAATTTTTTGAGAACCAGTCGCATCGTTCACTAGTTTGCGAACCTCGGCAAATGAAATGGTTTCGGTTTGCTTGGTACCTCCCATCTCCATCTGACCTATATTAAAATCTGTAGTATGAGCTTTTCCCCAGTCATCAACATACGTAATATGTAGTGTAGCATTACGTTCTCCCACTTCAGGCTCATTGGCAGCAACCTTCACCTGCATTTTATTCATTTCTTTGTTAAATAAAAGCTGTGATACCCACTCTTCGCCTTTGTCATAATCCACAGTCATCGCAATACGAGTACTGTCACTAGCAGGAATATTAGTATTCAAATTCACTTCCAATTCTTTACCTACTGCAGAAACACGGGCTTCTTTGTCTGGAAAAGCGATAGAAGGAGATACACCATATTGGTAAATATAGATAGTATCTGCTTTTACTTTATTGGCAAGTTTTACAATCACTTTACCTTTGCGAGGAAATTTTTCATTAGCTCGCCAAACTAAATTAAAACTTCCGTCTCCTTCTCCACTCTTACGCTCAATATTGACCCATTGACGGGTTAATGAATCGCGCTCCACCGTCCATGCACATGTCGCTGTCAAAGGGACTTCACGCCTGCCTGCTTCTGACGAAATATAAATATTGGACGCATCACCAATGGTTACCACTTCCAGTTCTTCATCATCATCACATGAAAAACAGGAAAGTGACAAGGTCACGATACTAAGATATAGAAATATGTTTTTCATTACTTTGTTTTTATTCATCTAATAAATAATAATATACATCGTCCAAGCGATAGACATAGAAATTATCTACAAATACACGATTATTGCCTGTAGTGAGAGTGTAGTCACCACCAATGATTTGAAATTTGGTATTAGCAGTAACAGGGCGTTCAGGAGGACTTACCACATAAAAATTATGGCGTCCTTTATTCCACATTGTAGTAAGTACATCAGGATCAAGAGGGTCATAATAATCCAGATCGATCGTTTTTGTCGTAGTGTGGGTGTCAGCAAATTCGCCTCCATTCAATATGTTGATAACTAATTTATTATTATCTTTTGTCCCATCCTCTTCAGTATAAGCAACCGCATCAAATGAAACAAGCAGTACAGAGTCTCTTACAATGTCAGTAATGTAGGGTGTGATAAGATCAGCACCATGTCCTTGATCGTCACCAAGGCGGATAAAGCCGAATTTACCATAACAATAAGCTTTGTCTTCCTCCTTTGCGATAGTTGACGACCACTGATACTCTTTCTGTGCTTCCGTCCAGTCGCCAATCAATTTCTCATTCGTAGTCACATTGGGAGAGGCGGTAGATGAACCATACTTCAGCCATTCAAAATCTTCACCTAGCCGGGTTGTGAATCCCTGGCGAATGTTGATAAACCTACCGTAGTCGACCTCGGGGGAGGTGATTGAAACGGTTGCGATACGGCGTTTGTAATCTTTGGTTTGTGCTTCCCATGCGAGATGCCATTCGTCTTCACCAGTCGCTTCGTTCCGGCCCACTTTTTCTGCTTTCAACCAATTTTCAATTACTTCTTCTTCCTCCTGTTCGTTAGCAGGAACTTTGCTTTGTACTAAAACTGAATAATTCGTATTAGTCTTAACAAAGATTGAAAGCTGTCCTGCCTTAGGAGGAATATTGAGAGCTTCATCAGGCTTCATCTCTACTTTCTCTCCTGTCTGGTTGTCCACATGACTCACACTAATAAACTCGTTTCTTCCTTCTTCGCTGTCATCGCAACTCCAGTAGGAAGGAAGTAATAAGAATAAGGTTAACAGAGGTAACCACCGCCTCCATTTTACATTCTTGGGCAAATGTTTGCACAATAAATTAATTTCCATCATATAAAATATAAATTAATTAAAAATAAAATACTCTTTGTTTTAAGTGCAAATGACTATATAATATATTGCTTAATAATGACGGAGGATTTACAGTTCTGTTAAGAGGTTATCTATTAGAACAAAATCGGAATAATTTAGCATGGGTTTCATGCAAAATTCACATCGGTAAAGTGATAAGTGTTTCTTTCTTTTCATAGCGTTTGTAGTTTCTACTTTTATCTTTTATTATAGGTTGACGCCACAAATATAAATATAAAAAGCATATAAACAAACTTTTTAGAAATAAAACGAAAGAAAATAGATGTAATGGAAAGAAAAAGAAAGGGAAGGTACATGAAAAATAACTTTTTATTGTGATAGATTGTTTTCTTGGAGATGATTTATCGAAGGTGTTTGCCACAAAAAACAAAAGCTACGGGAGTTTCCCCGAAGCAAAAGTCTTGAAGCTTCGGGGATGTTTTTATATTGATGGAAAAAGTATTGTGGTAGCACGAAACATCGTCGGTGCTACATATTCTTGTTTATTACTTGTTTTCACCTTCGGACGAATATAGTTGGGATAGTGGTCAGACAATGCATGCGTATTCTTTTTCACGTCTTTGTGGATGAACCGGCATAAAGCCGACGTAGATAACATATTTACCTATCTTTATGTGTTGACAAAAAACAAGGCGATCGATATGAAACGAAAAGAAGTGCGCTGGGATTATCTGACTTTAGAAGATGTACACGATGACTTATTTCATTGTTCAGTTACTCCGGAAACCACCATCGTCTCGAAAGAAGAAATCAGCCTGATTCATTCAATCATTAAAAGCTTGCCGGAGAAAAGAAGAAATGTGTTAATGCTAATCAAGTATCATGGTCTGAAGAATAAAGAAGTGGCGGAAATCTTGGGTGTTTCGGTTAAAACAGTAGATAATCATTTGGCTGCGGCTATTCGCGACGTACTGGAGGCATTACAAAAGCAAGATATAGATTCCGGTAGCCGGATGAGGCTTATAAGTTGGTTACTTTAGTTTTTCTTATAAAATTGCGGAGACGAATCCTCGTTCCATTTATTTTTCGTCAATCTAAGAAGCTGTTTCCTTTTTTTTGTCTTACTTTGCATATCAAATAGTTATATTCCATTTTTGATATGCGTTACTCCGTCATAATCCCCGTTTATAATCGTCCCGATGAAGTGGATGAATTATTGCAAAGTCTTACCATGCAACACTTTAAAGATTTCGAAGTCGTTGTTGTAGAAGATGGTTCCTCCATTCCCTGTAAAGAAGTAGTAGACCGTTATGCAGACCGGTTGAATATAAAATACTTCTCTAAACCTAACTCCGGTCCGGGACAAACCCGCAATTACGGGGCAGAACGTAGCGAAGGGGAATACCTTATTATATTAGATTCTGATGTCATTCTTCCCGAAGGATACTTCGATGCGGTAGAGAAAGAACTTCTCGCTTCTCCTGCCGATGCTTTCGGCGGTCCCGACCGTGCGCACGATTCTTTCACGGATATCCAAAAGGCGATAAACTATTCCATGACTTCTTTCTTTACGACCGGAGGAATCCGTGGCGGGAAAAAGAAGATGGACAAATTCTATCCCCGTAGTTTTAATATGGGAGTTCGCCGGGCAGTGTATGAGGCTTTAGGCGGATTCTCAAAGATGCGTTTTGGAGAGGATATTGACTTTAGTATCCGTATCTTTAAGAACGGCTATACTTGCCGGCTTTTTCCGGATGCCTGGGTGTATCACAAACGCCGCACTGATTTGAAGAAGTTCTTCAAGCAAGTGCATAACTCCGGCATTGCCCGTATTAATCTTTATAAGAAATACCCGGACTCTCTGAAACTGGTGCATTTACTTCCTGCTGTATTTACGCTGGGAGTGGCACTCTTATTATTAGGAACCCCATTCTGTCTTTTCAGTTTTACGCCGATCATTCTTTATGCATTGCTGGTATGCATGGATTCTACTATTCAGAATAAGAGTCTGACTATTGGCATATATTCCATAGCCGCTGCATTTATACAACTTATCGGCTATGGTACAGGCTTTTGGCGTGCATGGTGGCAGCGTTGTGTCAGAGGAAAAGATGAGTTTGAGGCTTTCCAAAAGAATTTTTATAAGTAACCTACTTTTAATTTGTTTACTACCATTTCTATTTTTACTTAAAAGGAATGTTGCATGACACCCGGGTCTCAATACGTCTGACACCCGGGTCTCATGCTACTCAACACCCGGGTGTCAGGTATGCTGAGACCCGGGTGTCGTACAACTTGTCTCTGCATAGAAAAAAGAAGAAGTCTGCAACCAATTTTTTTTCTCATTGCCTCTATCATTAAATTAAATAAGCCTACCTTTACACCTTCAAAACATAGCAAATGGAAAGTAAACACAAACTATCCATCAACCAATGGGCACTGGAGGACCGCCCACGGGAGAAAATGATGGAAAAGGGAGCAGCAGCATTGAGCGATGCCGAACTACTCGCTATATTAATCGGCTCCGGAAATACGGAAGAAAGCGCTGTTGAACTGATGCGACGCCTGCTCCTGTCTTGTGATAACAATCTCAATTCTCTAGCGAAATGGGAAGTCTGCGATTATTCCCGTTTTAAAGGTATGGGACCGGCGAAGAGTATTACAGTGATGGCAGCATTGGAACTTGGAAAGCGTCGGAAACTGCAAAACACAAAAGAAAGGCCTCAAATCACCTGTTCAAAAGATATTTATGATATCTTTCAACCTTTGATGTGCGACCTCGAACAAGAAGAATTCTGGGTTCTTTTATTGAATCAGGCAACGAAACTGATTGATAAGGTGCGTATCAGTACCGGTGGAATAGATGGAACATACACCGATGTACGCACCATCCTTCGGGAAGCATTGCTGCAAAGAGCCACCCAAATAGCTGTGGTCCATAATCATCCTTCAGGGAATATCCGTCCTAGTCAGCCTGACAAAACACTGACAGAACATATTCGTAAAGCGGCAGATACAATGAATATCCACCTGATAGATCATGTCGTCGTTTGCGAAGACGGGTTCTTTAGCTTTGCGGATGAAGGATTGCTTTAATTTTCTCTACATCTTTATTCCCTTTTGCAACAATTTACCATCTGGGTACGTTTTTCATATTAGTGAAGATGGAGAATAGATGTAATATTCTTTAGGTACACGATGCTCATTCCGTACCTAATTTTTTATGTTTCATTTTTTATCTCTATCTTTGCGATACATAACAAAATGAGAAGACGTATGGAAAAGATTGAAATAGAAGAAAAGATTGTAGCCATGCTAAAAACGGTGTACGATCCGGAAATTCCGGTGAATGTATACGATCTTGGACTGATTTATAAGATAGATGTCTCCGATACTGGAGAAGTGGTACTTGATATGACATTGACAGCCCCTAACTGTCCGGCTGCTGATTTTATCATGGAAGATATTCGTCAGAAAGTGGAATCGGTGGAGGGTGTGACTGCGGCTACCATTAATCTGGTGTTTGAACCGGAATGGGACAAAGATATGATGAGTGAGGAAGCGAAACTCGAACTCGGTTTTCTCTAGTTACGAGTGATAACCTCATAATCAATCTCTTATAACTAACAACTCAAAACTCATGAAGAACGTTTATTTCCTTTCCGATGCGCATCTTGGGTCCCGTGCTATTGAGCATGGACGCACGCAGGAACGGCGTTTGGTGAACTTCCTTGATAGTATAAAGCACAAGGCTTCTGCTGTTTATCTGTTGGGAGATATGTTTGATTTCTGGTATGAATTCCGGCTGGTCGTCCCCAAAGGATATACCCGTTTCTTGGGAAAAATCTCCGAACTGACAGATATGGGAGTAGAAGTTCACTTCTTTATTGGCAATCATGATATTTGGTGTGGAGATTACCTCACGAAAGAGTGTGGTGTCATTATGCATCGTGAGCCGTTGACTACCGAAATCTATGGGAAAGAATTCTATCTTGCTCATGGTGACGGGTTGGGCGATCCGGATAAGAAGTTTAAATTACTCCGTCAGATGTTTCATAGCAAAACATTACAAACATTGTTTTCCGCTATTCATCCCCGATGGAGCGTGGAACTTGGTTTATCATGGGCGAAACGCAGCAGGCAGAAACGGACTGACGGAAAGGAACCGGATTATATGGGGGAAAATCAGGAGCATCTGGTACTATATACAAAAGAGTATTTGAAAAGTCATCCTAATATAAACTTCTTTATTTACGGACATCGCCACATTGAACTTGATTTGATGCTAAGTGTCACTTCACGTGTGCTGATACTTGGAGACTGGATTAATTTCTTTTCTTATGCCGTATTCGACGGCGAGAACCTTTTTCTTGAAGAATATATAGAAGGAGAGACGCAGGTTTGAGGCGGATAGTTTCATCCCGGTTTGAAACAAAAAGTTTCCCGGTGTGAAACGGAATGGTTTCTCGGTGTGAAACACTTCGTTTCTCGGTGAGAAACAAACAGTTTCAAGGCATGAAACAACTAGCTCGCTTAAAAGGATTGAAAAAGAGCTCATGCTTGAAGAGAAAAATCTCTACCGATAAGAAATAATTAAAGCAATAAATCCCTGCTCCAACATTGTGGAACAGGGATTTATTACATTATTATGGGTTGTTTTCTATGATAACTCTGATTACAACCGTTCAATCAATTGTTTACTGGAAAGTTGGTGTATAACTTGAAGCTATTAGCAGGTATAACAACAGGCTGTTCAGAACTGTTAGTCACATTCAATGTTTCACCATTCAATTCATACCAATCTCCCGTGTTACCAAAGTACACACCTGTATTAATCTGTTCATTCTTGAAATTGCCTACTACAACCAGTTTCTTTGTAGTGGATTCCAATCTTAGATAACGACCTTTATCCCAATCGGAAACACTTACTTTCCAGTCTTTGAATGCGTTGTCGCTGAATAAGTCCGGATTATCATTGCGTAATTTCAGCAAAGTGCTATAAGTGTCGTATAATCCTTTCCGATATTGGTCAGTAAGATAATCCCATTTCACAGGCTTGGCATCAGTATTCTTTTCAGTTCCCATTGTTCCATCGTACTTATACATTATGGAATAATCATATCCTAGTTCGCCAAACTGCCAAATCATTTTCGGTCCTGGAACGGTCAGGAAGAAGGCTGCATTTGTTCCCAGTTGTTTCATGCGGATATCAAGACCTGCATTTTGAAGATTGCCAAAAGCAGTTTGCTTGTATGCAACTCTTTCTTCATCATGGCTTTCCATGAAATTAACCCATCCTTCAGCAGGCATTCCGCTATTTCGCATGTATGAAAAATCAGAATTGCTTGATTCTCCCATTCCGGATTGGCAATAGCTTTCATTCATATTATGCCATAGTTTCATCCCTGCTTTAGCCAATTCTGACTCTTCATCCAAATTGCAGAAGTGTTCGAGAATCATCACTGCATTAGGATTGGTCGTATTCACTGTTTTATAGTAATCTTTCAAGATAACAATACGGGAGTCATCTTTGTTGCTTGCCGTTGATTCATTGCTCTTGTTTTGAGTAAATCCTTTGGTTAAGTCAAAACGGAAACCGTCAAACTTATACTCTTCCAACAAGAACTTCAAGTTACGTTTTACAAATTCACGTACAAGCGGCGATTCGTGATTGAAGTCATGGAATACGCTGAATGGATGCGGAGCATCGACATTGAACCACGGATTATTCTTGGCTGTCTTGCTTTCTTTCGAATTCCAATAAAGTTTAGCAAATGGATGACTGCCAGTAGCATGGTTGTAGACTACATCCAGTAATACTGCAATGCCTTGTTTATGACATTCATCAATGAATTGCTTATATTCCTCTTTCGTTCCATATGCTTTGTCCATTGCAAAATAATAACATGGATTGTATCCCCAGCTATTATTCCCGTCGAATTCTTGTATAGGCATCAGTTCAATCGCATTCACTCCCAGACTCTTGATGTAGTCCAAATGTTTAGTAGCCTCTTTGATTGTACCCGTAGCAAGTTCGGAACCTACTTGTGTGAAGTCACGGAATAGTAACTCATAGATTACCATATTGTCAGGATTATCAATCTTGAAGTCGGATACTTGCCAATTGTAGGATGCCGGTTTTGTTTGGAATACGGAGACAATGCCTGTTGTCTTTCCATTCGGATACTGTATGGCACTAGCCGGATAAACTCCTTGTTCTACAAGATATTTATCGTTCGAGCCATCCAGCACTTTTTCACAATAGGGGTCGCCAATACGAACATTGCCGTCTTTTTCACTACCCATGTAATATTGGAAACCATACTCTTTGGCGGGGTCGATGCCTGTAACGGTGTACCACCAGAAGTGTTTGTCGTTATCACGCTTCATCTGATATTCAGTACTAAGTTCCCAATCATTGAAGTCGCCAATGAGACAAGCATAATCCTTGTAATTGTTATCCGTATCCAAATCGTATAGTGCGAAAGTCACAGACGTTCCGTCAGCCGATGGATGGATACCCGCTTCTTCTACCGGGCAGGCAGCTATCTCTACCGGAGCCGGTGTGAAAGTCTTGTCTCCTGTTACTGTGATAAAAAAGTCGCTGGTTTTCTTTTCGTCAGTCAACGCTTCATTATTGCGGAAGAGGATGCAGACATTTTGAATGTTTGCTGCATTTTCCGCGCCAAACCATTCGCGTACTGTCGGGGCAAGTGTAAAGCACCAAATATTATCCGCCACTTTCTCTGCCTTGTATTTATCTTCATTTACCCCCCATTCCGTAGGAACATACATCCAGTCATTGATACCGATGTGAACATATACATCACCTTCATAGCCGTACAAGTCGTCGCCGGCTGCTGCTTTATACCAGATTTTACCTTGCTTGTCGCCCTTGAATTTAGTGGGGTAATTATTGATTCCTTCTACCAATTCTTCGATAGACGGCTCGTGATCCAGTTCGGGGATTTCCGGACCGGTGATTAACATCTCATGGTTTTCGTCGGAACATGCTACTATCGTGAATAGACAGAGCAGCATCCAGAATATATGTTTTATATCTTTTTTCATAATGTATTTTCCATTTATTATTCTTTGATGAGGACTAGTCTACCGTTCAGATAGAATTTGATGGTATAGTTACCGGTTGCGTCCATTGAAATATTATCTCCAGCAAAAGGACTGGGTGTATCTAATGTTCCCCCGAAACTAACACCGGAGTCCCAACTGGAATTGACGCGGAGTTTAAATTCACCCACTGCCATTTCAGTCTTTGCAGTCCAGCATTTTTCTGTTGCATCATAAGTTAATTCTTTGCCGTTTTCCCATCCTCCTGTGGCTGTACCTATAATATCCATAGATGTTATTTCTGTTGCAGAGACGTACTTGTCGTCCAAATTGACTACAATGTAATAAATACCCTGTGGTAAAGATAAGTTTCCACCATCATTTGTCATACCTTCTTTCGAGGTAAAATAGTCATATCCATAATCAAGTCCGCCATTCGAACCATCCGGCCAATAGGGCTGTGCGGTAAACTTAAAGCCACCGTTCAATTCCGACATTCCCCAATAAGCATTGTTTCCTTCTGGCTTATATAAAGTCGGTGCTTGTGAAGGCTTCCATTCCTGATGATTTCCTGGTATCCATAAATGAGGTGCATCCATTGTTTTCTCAATCTTGTAAGTGCCTTCCATCATGTTGATAGAGATTCTAACTGATTTATAATCACCACCGGATATTTTGATAGGATTTGCTGTTTCTGATAAAATGAGATTACCTTCTGGAGCATCGTTGTCAGCATCAACCGCACCAAGTGATTTGCCTGAGTTGGATTTAATCAGGAAATAGGCATCTTTTGCACCGGTGTTATCTGTAACCAGAGCAGGAACTGTTGTTGTAAAGACTGAATTGGTATAAGGATCACCACTTGTATTAACAAATGCTACATTCTGTTCCCAAGTCAGAGAGCCATTAATATAATAAGCTCCCTCAATCACCGGTGCTTTCGGAGTTACTTTCAACTCATAGCTTTCAACCGGTGCCGCATATACTGTCTTTCCGACAGCCACGTATGCCGTTAATACAGCATTCATGGTACGTTCTACCGGACGGATACCATATATTTGCGCCACTGCATTCTGCAAATCTTCCGTTGCTACGTATCCTTTGTCGTCTACAGTTAAAGTCACTTTATTATCTAACTTCATTTTATAAGATAAAGTGGCTTCTTCTTCAACGGCAGGAGTTGTAAATACGGCAACCGCTACGGATTCTTCCTCGACATTTCCAAGATTAATCGGGGCTACACCTGTAGCTGTAAAAGTTATTTTGTCAGCAGCTTCTTCCTGTCCGTAAGACTGTGGGGAAGCTACCCCTTCATTAAAATCTTCGTTGCAGGCTGTTAGTGCGGCAGCCAGTAACACGGTTATATATATTGATAATTTTTTCATATCTATCTGCATTTAAGATTAATCTATTTTGCTTTGAAGTAATAGCACTCGTCCAGTTCGTTGAACAGTACAGTATAATCACCCGGTTTGCAACTGATGGTAGCTCCATCAACAAATGAGCCAAACGGGAATACCTCTCCACCCCAAGTCTTGTCGCCGGAAGTAAATTTGGCTTTGCAGCTTGCCGCGATTGTTATGTCGGCATACCATACATGTGAATGCTCCATGGTAACTTTGGTCATGTTTACAGATTCCGAACCATAAATCAATGTGACGGCATCATATTCTGTCGGTTGAGTTTCAAAAGTAGTAGCTTTCATTGTCAGTTTATTTTCAAGCGTATTGAGATGAAGTGTGTACCAGCCGGCCGCATTCACTTTAATATTTTGAGAGTTCTTGTCATTTACCAAATTGGTGAATCCTTCGCTGTCAGCATTTCCCCATTGGTCGTCCCATGCACCGGGAGTAGCCACTACCTTAAATCCTTTATCTGCTGGGATATATCCTGTGTAGGTAAATTCTCCTTTACCAGTATTGGCATCATACGCATATCCTTTTACCAGTGACATCGAGAAATAAGCGGTACCTGCTGCCATTGTCGGATTTCCCCAGGGAACTTCACCGATGAAATCGCTCAGTAAATAATAAGTGGCAGGAACGGCATCAGATATATCCATATAATAAGGTATAACTTTCAATTCAATCGAATTGGAATGTATAGGATACCCTTTATCTCCGATATGTGCGTACAAACGTACAAATACACTCATCGGTTCGCCGTCATAATCATTCTCCGATGTCCAGCCGGCAAGTTTTACGATTGCCTTATTCAATTCCTGTGTGTTGGCATCCACTTTGGCTGATGTAGATATGGAAGGTAGTGTCAGATAAGAGGCGTCTGCCGTTTCCGTTTCATCAGTCCATTTGTCTGTTAAATCCGCTTGCATGGTGTAAGTCACTACGGCAGGGTAGCCATAGTCCGGTTGCGTACAAGTCAACTCGATATTCTTGGATTGATTTAGGTCATAGACGTTGTACGTTGCATTGGCAGGGGTGTTCAATACAAAAGTAGTAGGTTCCTGTATGGTAGGATTTGAGTCCCTGTCATCCTCGCAGGCGGTCAGCAGGGCTGTCGCTACTAGTATGGACGTCAATATATTTATTTTTTTCATATTACTCTGTTTATTTAAAAGTATAACTTCGGTCTGATTTAATACTCGGGATTCTGATCCAGATTTGTATTCGCATTGATATCATTGGCAGGAATAGGATAAATGTTGCGGAACTCTTTTATTTCAGTACCTTGTTTTTCTCCACCTTTCCAATCCCAGTTATAGTCGGTGTGTCCGCCGAAATCGCCGAAACGAATCAAGTCAATGCGGCGGCGACCTTCAAACCAGAACTCACGTGCCCATTCGTCACGGATGTCCGTCAATGTATATGAATCAGATTCGGCGGCGTTCGCACGCTTACGGATTTCATGCATAGCGTCTATGGTCTCCTGAGTAGAAACACCATTGTTGGCACGGATGCTGGCTTCTGCTACAATCAGATAAGCTTCTGCCATACGAAGAAGAGGTATATCCATATCAGGATTATCCGTATCGCTTGTCAGTCCGTTGTCTGCACGGATGTTCGAGAATTTGGCACATGCGAATCCGTCCGTAAAGCTCATATTGTCTCCTGTCGACGTACTTCTCTGCACTCCGCACATCAAGGCACGGTCATCTTTTGCTGCCACTACCATTTGGTCTTCCAATACGGAAGGAGCATCATTTACGTTCGGGAAGAATTTGGCTACCATTGCCTGGCGACAATGCGGACCACCCCATCCTTGTTTGCTTCCCCAGGGATTCATGCCTGTGTCACTTTTGTGCGTACCTGCAATCAAGAACAGCGAACCACCCCAACTCTTGGTTCTCACACCATCTTGCAAAATCGGAAGTATCACTTCCTGTCTTGCCTTGTTGACATTGCTGCCATCATTATCTGCCATGAACAGGTGTTTGTAGACAGGAGCCAGCTTATAGCCGGAGCCAATCACCTTCTGGGCATATTCCTTGGCTTTTCCCCATTGAGGCGTGCCGGTATAGACTTCTGCGTTGAGATACATACGTGCCAGCAATAACCAGGCGGCAACACGGTCTACACGGCCGTAAGTCGTTTGAAGCGGCTGTGCCAGTGTGGCGGTGGCGTCGTCACCGATTTCTTTCAACTCTTCTTCAATCTTCGCGAAGAGATCCGCACGTTGTATTTGCTGAGGCTTCTCTGTCGATACTTTATCGCAATACGGCGGATTGCCGAACATATCCATCAGGTAGTAGTTGTTCAAAGCACGGATAAAACGTACTTCTGCACGTTGGCGTGTCGTTTCATCATCTGTCAGTCCTTCCGTTTGTTCCAGGAAGTAGTTGCACAATGTGATGTCAAATGTCAGACGGTAATAGAGTCCTGTCACGATTTCATTGGAAGAACTCCAACTGCAATCGGCAATAGTAGCGACACCGGCATCGTTCCATGAATTGACAATCGCTTCATCTGTCATCAATTGGTTGGCACACCAAGTCATACGGTAGAAAGAGGAAGTACCTTCGTCGATGTCGTCCAAGTCACCGCTTCCGTCGGGGCCTTTCTGACCTGTCAGTCCGAGGGTTCCATATATCTTGTTAAAAACGCTTGCCTGGTCGAATGTCATCACTATATTCGGGTCGATAGGAGTCGCATCCAGGTCACCGATACATGAAGTCACGCTGACTGCCAGTAATAGTGAGGCAGCCGATAGGATTGATTTTATATATCTGAATTTCATAATTGGTATTTTTAGTAGGTTTAGAAATTAAGGCTTAAACCGATTAATGTAGTCAGAGGACGCGGATAAATATTGTTATCCAATCCCTTTTCTACTTCAGGGTCAAGTCCTTTGTATTTGGTGATAGTGAATACGTTCTGTACGGCTGCATATACGCGTCCGCCAATCGGAGCGCCGAACAGCTTTTTGAACGAGTATCCCAAAGTGATGTTGTCACATTTCATGAAGGAAGCATTCTGTACGAAGTAATCGGATAATAAGGTGTTGTCGTTCTTGCTTTGGATATTGTTTGCCACTCCCATCAACGGGCGGTTGTTGAGTGCGCCGAATGAATAGACAGAGGTCGGGTTGCAGTCGGAACCGCCTGCTTCGACAGAGTTATACACATAGTTGTTCAGGCTGGCGCGCAGTGAGAAACTGAAATCCCATGACTTGTATGAAAGACGGGAAGTAAGTCCCATAAGTACGTCGGCTGTCGGCTTTTTGTAGAAGTAGCGGTCGTCACCGTTAATCGTTCCGTCTCCGTTGCGGTCTACAAATTCGTTCTCTATAGGCTTTCCATTCTCGTCATACACTTGCTGGTAAACATAGAAGGAAGAAGCCGGATGTCCTACGGCGTGCGCCATTGCTTTCATATCACGTCCGCCACCGATATTGTCTCCGGCAGCAACATAATAATTTTCGCTATCTCCGGTAGTTAATTGGGTGATTTCGTTTTTGTTGTAAGTGATATTGAAGCCAAGATCCCATGTCCAGTCGGTAGTTACAACCGGTTTTGAATTAATGGAGAATTCGATACCTGAATTTTCTAATGAACCGACGTTGGACAATACCTTGTTTTTGAAGTTCGTTCCGGCAGAAACGAATACGCTGTTCAGCAAATCGGTGGTCTTACGATAGTAATAATCCACAGCACCGTTGATGCGGTTGTTCAGGAATCCGAAGTCCAAACCTACATTATAAGTGGTCGTCTTTTCCCATTTCAAGTCCGGGTTGTATGCATTCGGGCGGTAAGTGGTTCCTTCTCCCAGGATAGGATAGTAAGCCCCGTCTTTGTTTGTCTCATAAACAGCCAGATACGGATAGTCGCCCGAATTGATATTCTGCTGACCGGTAATACCATAGCCAAGACGAAGTTTTAAATCAGAAAGTACATCAACGTCTTTCAGGAAAGCTTCTTCTTTCAACTTCCATCCCAAGGCAAAAGACGGGAACAATCCCCAACGGTTGTTTTTGTGGAAACGGGAAGAACCATCCTGGCGTACGGTTGCCGTAAACAGGTAACGGTCCAACAGTGTGTAATTGACACGACCGAAGAAAGATACAAGATAACTTTCCGTAGCCGAACCACTTGAGGTATTGTTGTAACGCTGACCTCTGTTCTCTACCACGTTGTTCGACAGCGGATAGAGTCCCCAATATTCCTGGTCGGACGTATCATGGAAGTGCTGCCATTCATAGCCTGCCATTACATCGAAACGATGTTTGTCAGTAAAATCTTTGCTGTATTGCAGGTAAGCATTCAAAGAGAGGTTGTACTTGTCTTTCTGTTCCCAGCCATAGCTGCCATAATAGTTGTTGGTCGAAGAATAGGGAGAGACATCCGTATATTGCTTACCCGTAGAGAGGTCCATGCCACCGTTCACGTGTGCGTGCAAGTCCGGCAAGAAATGAAACTTATAATCCAGTTCCAGATTACCGATTAAAGATTTGGAGATGGCACGGTCGTCCTTTTCTTCCAACAAGGCAACCGGATTACCCGGAGCATTGCCGTTGAAAGTACGTTTCCATGTGTCGTCATTCAAAGAAGAAGCGTCCGTATTCCATTGGAAATATCCGTCGAAATAATATTGATGGTAAGGATCGTCGGAGCGGACGGACTGTGTAGGGGCAAAGCTGACCGCAGAACCTACCGCACTACCGTCAGCGTAGCGGTTCTTGGCAATCATACCTTTCAGGTTGGCATTTACTTTCAGATGGTCTTCAAAGAAAGAAGGAGCCAAGCTGACAGAAGCCGTATAACGTTCGAACTTGGATGTTTTCACAATACCGTTCTGGTTGGTATAACCGAACGATACACGGTAAGGCATATTCTTCAATCCACCGGAAATGGTGAGGTTATGGTCTGTACTTACGGCTGGGCGGAATATTTCTTTCTGCCAGTCGGTGTTGGCATTTCCTAATTTGCTATAAGCTTCGCTGTCTTCTCCCCAAATGTCTTTGATGAAAGAACGGAACTGGTCTCCGTCCATTACGTCGACGGTAGATTTTACAGTGCTGACAGATACATTGCCGTCATAAGAAATGGTAGGACGTGCGCCTGCCTGACCTTTCTTCGTTGTAATGATGATAACGCCATTAGAAGCACGCGAACCGTAGATGGCGGTAGCCGAAGCATCTTTTAATACGGTAAAGCTTTCAATATCATTCGGATTGACCATAGACAGAGGATTGGCCAAACCTTTCACTCCCTTATTATCCATTGCCAGACCGTCGATTACAATCAGCGGGTCGTTTTCTGCAGTCAGTGAAGAACCGCCACGAATACGAATCGTTGCGCCCTCGCCCGGAGCTCCGCCTTTGCTGATAACGCTTACACCGGCAATCTTACCAGTCATCATATCCTGTGCGTTGGTAATCAAACCTTTGTTTAGTTTGTCCGGTTTGATGGCCGTAACCGAACCGGTCATATCGTTCTTTTTCACCGAGCCGTAGCCGATAACGACTACTGCGTCCAGTACTTGAGAATCATCTTCCAATGTAACCATTACAGTAGAAGCCGCTTTCACTTCTGCTGATTTATAGCCGACGAATGAAACGGAAAGAATGGCATCTTTCGGTACATTCAACATAAAGTTACCATCGAAATCAGTTATTGTTCCATTGGTTGTACCTTTCACCAGTACGTTAGCACCGATGACAGGCTCACCCGTTGTGTCTTTCACATGCCCCTTGACAGCTATTTGCTGAGCAAATGCTCCAATGGAAAGGAAGAGTCCCACCAATAATGTGAGCAGGGCTTTTAGTCTTAAGCTCTTTTTCATGTCTCTAATTTAAAGTTATTTTATCAAAATCAAATATATCTCTCTAAAAAATACCTACTGAAAACTATATTCTCCCAATCTTATTCCCTAAAATTTCTTTAGTCCTTTTACTTCCGCTTTATCCTTTACTTCCTTGATACTGATGGCATAACCGCCACCGTTGGCAGCGCGCAAGTTCAGTTTGCTTTTGTTTGTCAGGATACCTTTTTTGATGGTATAAGCTTGCGGATTTTCTTTCCAGTCGGCATCTTTAGCATCCGCATAAACAGTGGCAATGTATTGTTTTCCCGGTGTGAGGAAGTCGAATACCAGTTTGGAAGTATGACCGTTCTCACCGGCTGTACAACCTACATACCAGTCGCCTGTACCTTTTGCCTTACGGGCGATAGTGATATATTCTCCCGGTTCTGCTTCCAGATAGTTTGTTTCGTCCCAGTCGATTGCCACGTCTTTGATGAATTGGAAAGCATCCATGAAACGTTCGTAGTTTTCAGGAATATCGGCAGCCATTTGCAGCGGGCTGTACATGGTCACGTACAAGGCTAACTGGCGGGCGATGGTAGAACGTACCTGTGAATTGTTTGCAGGATTCATCTTGTTACAATGAGTTTCGAAGATACCCGGAGTGTAATCCATCGGGCCGCCGACCAAACGGGTGAAAGGAAGTATAGTTGTGTGATATACTTTGTTTCCGCCGAATGATTCGTATTCGGTTCCGCGTGCGGATTCGTTGCCGATTAAGTTAGGATACGTGCGGCAGATACCTGTCGGGCGGGTTGCTTCGTGAGCATTTACCATGATTTTGTAGTCGGCTGCTTTCGTCACTGCATACAGGTAGTGGTTGTTCATCCATTGTCCGTAGTGGTGTTCGCCGCGCGGAATGATATTGCCTACATAACCGCTCTTTACAGAATTGTAACCGTTGTCTACCATAAACTGGTAAGCCTTGTCCATATGGCGTTCGTAGTTGCGGACAGATGCGGAAGTTTCGTGGTGCATCATCATCTTGATACCTTTGCTCGCTGCGTAACGATGTACTTCTTTTACATCGAAATCCGGATACGGAGTGACGAAGTCGAATACATAGTCCTTGCTATTGCCGAACCAGTCTTCCCAACCTTCATTCCAGCCTTCTACCAATACAGCGTCGAACCCGTTTGCTGCGGCGAAGTCAATATAGCGTTTCACGTTGGCAGTGTTGGCAGAATGTTTGCCGTTCGGTTTGGTTTTAGAGTAATCCGTTTCTCCCAGTTTTACGCTAGTCAGTTCGTCGGTATAAGCCCATGAACCTTTTCCGGTAATCATATCCCACCATACGCCGATATATTTCACAGGCTTCACCCATGAAGCGGCATCTGCGATTTTGCATGGCTCATTCAGGTTCAGAGTGATGCGGGATGCAAGAATATTGCGGGCATCATCGCTGACGATAACGGTACGCCACGGAGTATTACAGGGAGTTTGCAGATAACCTTTGTCTCCTTTAGCATCCGGAGTCAGCCAGGATTCGAATACCATATTTTTGTCGTCCAGATTCAGGTGCATACATGAGTAATCGATGAGAGCAGCTTCGTGAAGATTGATATATAAACCGTCATCCGTTTTCATCATCAGTGCAGTCTGTACGCCTGTCTGTGAGAAAGGAGTCTGAGAAGAGTTCGGAGTAATGGCTTCTTTCATCAAACCTCTGATTTCTGACAGGCGGGAGATAGTGTAATCATATTCCTGAGTCTCATAGTCGCCCGGTATCCAGTAAGCGATGTGGTCGCCTGCCATTGCAAACTGGGAATGTTCTTCTTTGATGATGAAGTAGTTCAGAGATTTCTGCTGCGGGAATTCGTAGCGGAATCCTAAACCATCGTTGAACAACCGGAAACGGATAAGGATAGAACGGTCGTTCATGGGCTGATACAGCGTGGCTGCCAGTTCGTTATAATGATTGTGGATTTCTTTTTCTTCTCCCCATACCGGTTGCCAAGTTTCGTTGAATGTGGAAGTCTTGACGTCTTTCACTTCGAATCCGTTATAAAGATTAGTCTTTGAATCAAGTTTTGTCAGATCCCGGCGGTCTACCCAGTCGAAATCTGTGCGGGTATTATCTTCTTTCTTTAATTCCAGTCCCAGGGTACTTGGTTTGATAACCGTTTTGCCTTTATAAATCAAGTCGTACGTTGGAGCACCTTCTTTGTTAACCTGGAAGGTCATTACTAGATTTCCATCCGGCGAAGTGAGTTTCTGTTGTGCATTCGCTATAAACGAGATACAGAGAAATGCGATAAGCAAAAGATTCTTTTTCATTTTATTTTTATGGTATTAAATTGTGAGCTAACCTATGTTTTTATTCCTTTTGTTTCGGATATTGCAAATGTAGCGACCGTCTGAACTGAGTTTTCCAATTAGAATAAAAATACAAGTTAGTATAAACTTTATTATTTTGATTTATAGCTAAATAACTGCTTGGGTACTTCGGATAAATATAAGTCGTAGTGAACTTCTTTAAAAGGATAAAAGGTATATCCCACGGCTCGGAAGTGTTAAATCCTTTCCTAATTCTACTTTTTTATCTTCCAATACATTGTATGCAGAAGTATCAGGCAGTATTTCCCGGTAAGTATCCAAACTGATAGTCTGTTCCCGGTCTGTTCCATTCAGGAGAACAACGACTGATTTATCACCCTGTTTCCTTTCGTACGCATAGATACCTTTACTCGGTGCGAAGTGTTTCAGTTTTCCTTTGGCTATAACTTCGTTTCCTTTTCTCCATTGGAGCAGTTTCTTCAGATAAGAGAAAGCTTCATTTTGTAGCGGAGTGCGGTTTGCCGCATCGAAGTAATTATGAGTATCATTTTGCCAGCCGCCCGGAAAGTCACAGCGAAGTAATCCGTCACCGTTGGCTTTATCGGCAGCCATCAGGATTTCTGTTCCGTAATATATTTGTGGAATTCCGCGTGTTGTCAGAAGGAACACTAATGCTTGTTTGTATCGGTTCAGGTTTTTAGTATCCGCTTCCGAACGATAAAAACGGGAAGTGTCGTGATTATCCAGGAAAGTCAATAGATTCATCGGGTCGGCAAAGACGATATCTTGCGACAGGTATTCGTAAAGTCGGCACAGTCCGCCGTTCCAGTCGGTTGTTTCCTCATCGAAAGCTTTGTTCATATGTTCCATCAATGGGAAGTCCATAACAGTGGGCAGGTAGGTGTTTTTAGGATAGGTCAGTTTGCTGTCTTTCTGCCAATAAGAGATAAGTACATTGCTGCCTAACCAAGTTTCGCCTACAATATTGAATTTGGGATATTCTTCGTTCACTGCCTTGCACCAATGAGCCATCATGTCAAAGTCCGCATAAGGGTGCGTATCCTGGCGGATTCCGTTAATACCGGCATACTCTATCCACCAGATACTGCTCTGAATCAGATAAGTAGCTACATGGCGGTTCCGTTGGTTGAAATCTGGCATAACCTGGCTGAACCAACCGTCAACTGCTATTTTCTTTTCGTAATCAGAAGCATACGGGTCTAGTTGGGTGGCAGTCTTAAAACTTGTCTGCACATAGTTGCCTTTGAAGTTGAACCAGTCTTTGGATGGCATATCCTTATATAGATAGTTTTCACTACCGCAGTGGTTGAAAATCATATCCATGACTACTTTCATCCCTTTGGCATGTGCCTGGTCTACAAGGTTCCGGAATTCTTCATTATTCCCAAAGCGGCGGTCTGCCTGATAATAATCAGTGATGGCATAACCGTGGTAAGAGCCTTCCTTCATGTCATTCTCCTGAATCGGATTCAGCCATATGCTCGTCACACCTAAGTCTGCGATATAATCCAGATGCTTTTCTATCCCTTTGAAATCACCTCCATGGCGGGCGAAGGAGTCGTTGCGGTCTACTCTGGCTTCCAACATTCCGGAAATTATATCATTAGAAGAATCACCGTTAGCAAAACGATCCGGCATAATGAGATAAAGCACATCGCTAGAGTTGAAACCTTCTATCTGAGAAGAACCCGGCTTTCTTTCTTTGAGTTCATAAGGAATTACAGTCTGTTTTTTACCTTGTTTCAGAATCATGTTGAATGTCTGCGGGGCTGCTTCCGAGATATTCAGATAGACAATCAGATAATTTGGATTTTCTAGCTTGACAACCTCTTGCAAGGTGATGTCTTCGGAAGAGATACTGACTTCTGCAAATGCTATATGTTCTCCATATAGCAAAACCTGCAACTCCGGATTTTTCATACCTGCCCACCAAAAAGCAGGGACTACTTTTTTTATGACAGTTGCGGCATATACCGGGCTGCAACCAAATAGTAGTACAAGTAAGATTACAAATAGAAAATTCTTTTTCATGGTAACATAGATTTTAAATGTTTGCTCGGCGAACCGATGTTGCAAATGTAGGGGGATAGGGGAAAGCATTTGGGGACTAGAATATAAATATAAATACTTGTGATGCTCATTTTGTTGAAAATGAATGCATTGCTTGTGAAAAGACTATGAGAAAATACAAGTAGGAATTAAAATTATTTTGACCGTCTGTTTCATAATCATTACTATATTCATTATATTTGTGACATCTTTAAAAAGTAACCTATGAGAAATATAGCCTATATCTTAGCTTTTCTTTTAGTTTGTCCGACTTTACTGTTTGCGACACAGACGGATGATAATGCGGCAGTCCTTAAAAGACTGGATGATATTGGCTCAGTCTGAAACCTTGGGGGATTGCGTTAAAATTCTTATTTTTGCATCATGAAAACATCCTCTTCCCAAACGAT